>JBOGJZ010000276.1:0-5062 GCA_050745645.1 Terriglobia bacterium
ACCGGAATGTCTGAGGCATCCCAAGTCTTGCCACCGTCGAGCGATCTGCGGACGTAAATTCCATTCCGCGTCGCGCCGTGCCCCCAATACTCGTGGGTTCCCAAGTTATCAAATGCAATGGTGCAGATGATGGCGTGGCCTTTGTTGTCATAAGCCACGGAGACGTCGCCTGAGACGCGATAATCCGGCGGCGCTACGTCTGTGGCGCTTTGCCAGTGCCGCCCCGCGTCAAAAGAGTAAGCGATGTGAGCCGGGTCCTGAAATGCCACCGCCACCTGCCGCGGGTTTTTTGGATTGACAGCCACTCCGGGCTCGGTAAAATACCCTGGAGTCCGGTTGAGATTCGTGACCTTGGCACCAGGCGCGCGAGGTAGCTTCTGCGCCGCAACCGGCCTCGGGATCATCCACAGAACGGCGATGCTGGCAAGCAGCCCAGGCCGCACAAACACGCGAAACACGGAAGCGTGGCCACATCGAAATCGGATCATCATCACTCTCCCAGAGGAACTCTACCGTGCGAAGTTATGGATTGTAGCATCGAGTGCGCTCTGGTTCACGACGAGACTCCCATCCTGAAACCGTAACCGTACTTGGCACGAGTCTCGCTCATCGCTTTCCTTGTACCCCCACGCACCGCGGCGCTGCCACCGGATCCTCAACCCGAATCCGTAATAGGACGTACACCTTCGACCTGCCCCCTATATGATTCCAAAGTACTTTCTCGCTTTGCCCCCCTGGCCCCTGGAAGCCGGTTAGCGCAACAGGCCAGCGCCGCCAGCCTCTCTCCGGTGAAATAAAGTTTGCGAAAGATGGGAGCCATGGTTCCAACACACCGATTCATCCCGATGGAATTCATCCAGCCTAACAACTCCAGATGATACGAAGGAGACCCATGAGACTCATGAGACAAGAAATTTTCAGCAGGCGCAGCGACCTGTCCCGGCGAAGTCGGGAAGAATCTGTTTTCCCCTTGTTTTGCAAGCAGATGCTTCGCTTCGCTCAGCATGACATTTCATTTGGTTGCGGCTTGGCCGTGCTGTGCTACAAGATGATCAACCGTGGCTTTGACGAGACCCTGAGGCCCGAGTAAACCGGAAGTCTCCGGCCTGCGCCGGGGCAGGCTCCGGTCGCCGCTACAGCTCTCGCACCAGTGCGATCAGGCAGGCCTGGCGAGGTTTGTGATATGCATCGAACAGATCCGCAACTTCGCTAATCGGGCGCTTTACGCCGTCCGAGATCACGTAAAAGTGCGTGAAGAGTCGCGCTGCAATCGCGCAAAATGAGGCAGGCGAAGTGCCCGCACGCTCCATTCCGTAAGGCCAGAATTCGCTGACCACCGGGACTGTCCGGCTGAAAAAGGCCTGCGCACCTTGGAAGAAATGTCCCTCGTGTCCCTGAATATCAATCCACACGAGATCCACTCTTTCCGCTTGTATGCGAGCGTCACACGCAATGACAGAATCGAGCGTCTTTACCTGTACGGCGACGGTCCGCCGCTTTTCTTCACGGAAGAATCCCGGCTTCGCGCTCGATCGAAGCCGATGGTCCCCGGAGTTATCCTCCGACAACTCCATCTCCATGGTGCCTTCGGTAGAGGAAAGAGCGATTTGGAAGCAGGCAATCTGGCTCTGGAGGCCGTTCTGCCGCGCGTTGTGACGCAGTAGCCGGTAATTATTCGGTTCCGGCTCGAAAGCAACTGCCCGCTTGAAATAGCCCAATTTGATTGCTCCGATGCACGTCATGCCCAGATTGGCGCCCACGTTCAGGAGCAGTTCGGATCGCCCTAAGAACCCTCCTTGCCGCAACAGGTTAACCGCCTTGTGCATCTCCGCAGTTTCATGCTCTCGCCTGACGTAGAGATACTTGCCAACGAGCCAGTCTTTGCTATCCACGGTGAGCAGGCCGTTTGCAGTGCTCACCGTGATATCACGGCGCGGTCCGGCATGGATCAGCGCCCAGCGGAGCTTTCGGAATTGGCCTTCTAAGAATGAATTCAAAGTGCAGGCCGCCTGCGCCATAGCGGATATGTCGCATTAGGGCACAAAGCCGCAACGTTACGCTGCGAACGTTGCGCTACAAGCCCTAAATTGCCGCAACGTTCATGGAACCGATGCGGTGACATCCTGCCGGTTTGTTTCCCGGGGTGTTGCGAGGTTTACTTAACTCTGCGAACATGAAATCTTATGTGCAAAGACGCGGGCTTAAATGCTTCGCGCCTGCCGAACTCTCACTACTCTGAGCGGCAAGCTGCTTAGAGTCCGATGAAGCATCACTCAGCCTGATTGTTTGCCGCATGTGCGATGGCCGTCATCTTAAAAGCAGCAAAAAAATCAAATCGCAGGCGGAGAAAGAACCTGCGCGATTCCGTTTCGCCGGAACCTTTTGCTGATTGGGCGCTTCGGCGCGAATACCCAGGCCGCCCCATCCTCGCGGTGGGCGCGGTGGTCGTGAAAGATGAATCGGTGCTTCTCATCCGGCGCGGCAAAGCGCCGAGCCTTGGTGAATGGAGCCTTCCGGGTGGCATGGTGGAAATTGGAGAGCGCGTACTTGCCGCCGTTTGCCGCGAGCTGAAAGAGGAGACGGGCCTCAGCGCAGAACCCGTCGCGCTCGCCGCTGTCTTCGAGCGCATTGTGCGCCGGCGCGGGCGCGTCCGCTTTCACTATACGGTTCTCGACTACGCATGCCGGTTGCGCGGCGGGCGGCTGCGTCATGGATCCGATGTTATGGATGCGCGCTGGGTGTGCCGTAATGACCTCAAACGCTATCACCTGCGCCGGACGGCCCATGCGGTCATCAGGCAGTCGTTTGATATCCTCAAAGCGCGGCCCGCCAACGCCAGATCGGCCCTGACGCCATCCCACCCTAGCCTGCCGCTTGCTTGAGCATGGCCGCGGCGTGTTTCAGAACCGCCTCGCTAATTTGGCTGCCGGAAAGCATTCTGGCAAGCTCTGCAGCGCGCTCCTTCGGTCCATCGAGGCGGCGCACTTTCACGGCTGTCCTGCCGCCACTTTCGATCTTTTCAACGTAGTAGTGATGATCCGCAAAGCAGGCGATCTGGGGCAGATGCGTCACGCACAGTACTTGAGCGCCGCTCGACAGCCGCTTCAGGCGCTGCCCCACGCACTCCGCCACGCGGCCCCCGATTCCGGCATCCACTTCGTCAAAGATGAGCGTTCGCGCGGCGGGTTTGGGTGGTGCGCCGCCGGAGCCGCGTTCAGGCCGCTCGGCCACCACTGTTTTAAGGGCCAGCATGAGCCGGGAGAGCTCTCCGCCGGAGGCGGTGCGTTCGAGCGGCCGCAGGTCCTCCCCCGGATTGGGAGAAATGCGCATCTCGATCTCATCGGCGCCGCTCGGCCCACCCGTTGACTGTGGATCGCGCGAAAAATGGATTTCAAAACGCGTTCTTTCCATTCCTAATTGCGCCAGCTCCTGCCGCACAGCTTTTTCCAGCACGCGAGCCGCAGCTTGACGCCGGCCGGAAAGGGCATCCGCCGCTTTTCTGTACTCCGTTGCTGCTTTCTCGATCTCCGCGCCAAGTTCTTCGCGGCGTTCGTCAGCGTGTTCGAGCAGGGCAAGCTGGCGCACGCTTTGATCTCTGTATGACAAAACCTCGGCGATGCCCCCGCCGTATTTGCGCTTGAGCCGGTCAATCTGAGCGAGCCGTTCTTCCACGTGATCGAGCCGCTGCGGGTCCGCCTCGATTCGCTCGAGATAGTTGCGCAGGTAAGCTGCAAGGTCCTCCAGAACCGCCCGGGCTGAGGATAAAGACTCAGTATAGGGTTCCGCCGCGCCCTCATATCGCCGCAATTCTTCGAGCGACCGCGCAACGGAAGCCAACCGCTCGCACGCCGAGCCTTCCTCTTCATAAAGTCCGGCGAAAGCTGCCGCGGCTGCCGCGCGCAGTTTCTCCACGTTCATCAGCCGCGACCGCTCCGCTTCGAGCGCCGTGTCCTCGCCGGGCTCAAGCCGGGCCTGTTCAAGCTCCTGCATCTGAAACCGTAGCAGATCAATAGTCCGTAGCCGGTCTTGCTCGTTCTGGGTCAACTCACCCATCTGCCGCTCGAGGTCCCGGCGGCAGCGGTAGAGTTCCCCGATCTGTTCCAGCAGATCTTTGGTTTGTGCGAACAGGTCCAACAGATCGCGCTGCGCGTCGCGTGCAAGCAGCGCCACGTGTTCGTTTTGCCCATGAACGTCGGCGAGCCGCCGCGCCAGGCTGCGCGCGGTAGCGAGCGTCGCGGGCTGGTCGTTTACAAGCAGGCGGCTCTTCCCTTCGGCCAGCACCTCGCGGCGCAAGATAAGCTCCCGTTCATCACCGTTCCCTAAACCATGCTCTTCCAGCCACTCACTCCAGGGCGCGCCGTCAGCAACCTCAAACACGGCAGTCACTATGGCCCGGTCCTCGCCTGTGCGAATGATGTCTGTTGAAGCCCGCCCGCCAAACACGAGCCCAAGCGCTCCGATTAAGATGGATTTCCCGGAGCCCGTCTCGCCCGAAAGCACATTCAGCCCGGAGAAGAACTCCAGGCTGAGGTTTTCCACGACAGCGTAATTCCGAATGTGGACTTCGCGGAGCATTGGAAACAGCCTTGCACATCCCTGCTGTAGATGACTCCCGAGCTTACTACCGTCAGATTTCGACGAGTTTCTCAATCTGCCGGTTCCAACCCACTTTGACTGACCTTGGCATTTCTGGATCATCCACCAAGCCCAGAAGCCGCCGGGTGAATATGTCACGCCCTCTTCGTCCCATTGTTGCGAGGCACATGAGAATCCAGTTTTTGATTTCAATGAAATTCACTTCGTGCCACAAGTGCAGACACTATCATCTATATCGGTCCTCAGTGAAAAGGAGTGCGGAGTTTTTCATGCCTTCGCTTCCGGTCCCGGTAACACTTCGCACGGACAACCAATGTGGCACCTCCCCCACGCTCTATGATTCGTCAACCAATACCGCCGCAACTCTACCGACCACTTTGACATTTCTCCTTCATAATCTGCCTCTAAATTGTCAAAATGGTGTTTTTCCAATTGGGTGTCATTATTTATCTTTTCTTAACATAGG
>JBOGJZ010000277.1:0-3919 GCA_050745645.1 Terriglobia bacterium
AATTACCATTGCCGTCCGTCGTGTAAACGCTGGCGGAGCCCAGCGCATTATCGGATTGTGTTCCGATGCCGAAGATCAACGAGCCGGAGACGGTGGGCGCGCCACCGGCAGGGATAGAGGGGAGCGAAATTAGAACTCCGTTATTGTCCTGGGGAAAAAGCCAGACCGGATTTTGGACTTGATTTTGCAACAGCACCGACGTGACCGTGCAACTAGACGCGACGCAGTCAAAGTAAAAAGGCGGCGCTGATGCGGCGCTCCCGGAGCAGCCAGCGCCGCAGTCATGGCGGAAGACACCAAGCCCAATCGTGGCATTGCCCCCGAGGGTAGCAACCGTGTCATCGGCAGTCCCGCCATTGTTGCAGGTTGAAGGAACCGCTGGGAAGTTGGGCGCGCCAATGACCTGGACGGGAACTGACGAAGCCTTTTCGCCGGCCATCTGCACGTCCGCCGTCATGACCGGCCCCCAAACATAGGAATTATCGGCGAACACAATGCAGTTTGCGATGGGATTTCCGCTTCCATCGGTGACTTGCGGAAGCGATAGAGCAAGTTGTGAAGAAAGGATGCGGAGGCCTTCGGAACCTGTATCGACTGCCACATCTTGGATGGTTTGGCAGTTTGTTGTGCCGGGTACGCAGATGGTGACATTCGTATAGAGTATATTCGCAGCGTTGTTTTGCGGACCCAGGTTTACCTGGACCGGCTGTGTGTTATTCACCGGCGGCGGGCCGCTGGAGGAGCCGGATCCGCTGCCGCCGCCGCCGCAACCAACCAGGAAAGCTGCCGCAGCCAGCAGTACAACCACACGCCGGTTTCGCCCAATTATGGAAATTGAAATCTTCTGCGCGCTCATTTCACCACCTCCGGTGAAAGATTGGCGGGCAGAAGATTTGTTACGTAGGCGATCCCGTGGAAGGCGCGCGGGTGGCCTCCGGATTCGACCACAAGCTGATTGCTGCGTACCACCAGCGCCCTGCGCCGGCGCTTTGCAGACCGGGAAGCCTGCTGAAATGGCGAAAAATAAGACCCCAGCAACTGTGAGAGATCGGGCATAGCCGGGCTTTGCCACGAGACGCCAAAAATCACACCGGCTGGCGAAACGTATTCCTTAATAACTGCACCGTCTGCAGCGGTGATTTGCTCGATGGAGTAACCCTGGCGGGAAACAGAGCGAAGCTGACCGCGCACACGCTGCTGGTCCGAGCTCACCGATCGTACCGATTCGCCTAAAACTGCCCACGACGGAGCCGCCGTTACGAAAAGAACCACTAAAACCGCTACAACGGTTTTCATGAAATTCCCTTTCCTGCAAAGTCCCAGCCGGTTGCTGAAAAACTCTCTCTTGCTCTCATTCTAAGGGCAGCGCAGAACTTATGTGTTCGATTTTCAGCACGAGAAGCTAGAGGCTTCGCAGAATTTACCGTGAGATTCTTCGCTCCGCTCAGAATGACACCGATAGGATCGAATCGGTTCAGCATGACATATCTTCGTCTTTCAGCAGCCAGCTCTGAAAGTACGGCTGCTGGAACAGCCGCGCAGCGCGCCTGCTCATTATCTAATACGGCTTGCGGCGCGAAAAGGTTCCAAAAACGCTCCCAATACCCCTGATTTCACTTCCCTGCCCCTACTACTGCCTTGCCCGCGTTCGTTTGCATCCAGCCTTGCCGGATGTAAACTTCTGCGGCGGAGGCGTCGGGGATCTCTTCGATCCGGTAGTCGTTGGGCATTGGAGGGTCGAGCTTCGCGGTGATGGTCAACCGCTCACCCTGGCGTTCTACGGTAAACGGCACGACCGCACCGGCTTGATACATTCGCAAGCGATCTGCAAGCGTATGAGTGGCAAGCGAAAGCTGATCTACCGCGATCAGGATATCATCACGGCTCAGTCCGGCGCGATCTGCCGCCCCGCCAGGCCGGACCGACATGATACGCAGGCCTGTATCGACCGGCTCAGCAAGAATGCCGAGCGAAGGCGGCGAGCCAGGATCTACTTGAATTTCCAACTTTAATCCGGCATCGCCGAGAATTTGCGCGTAAGGCAGGGTGTCGGCGCCCTCGACATAATGTTGGAAGAAAGACGTAAAGTCGCTCCCCGAAACCCGATTGATGGCATCCAGAATGTCTTGTTCGGTGTAACCCTTCCCCGGCAAATAATACGTGGAGGGCGACGCTTCATAGAATTTCTGATACATAAAACGCAACACGTCGTCCAGGCTCTTGCTGCCATTTGTCCGTTCCCTGATCGTGAGGTCTAGCAGCAGACCGAGCAGCGCGCCTTTGTTGTAATAGGAAACAGTCGCATTGGCGAAGTCGGTCTCCTGCATTTGCGGCGCGCGATCGTAAAACCAGGCGTCGAAGCTCGATTGCTCAGCAGACATCAGCCTGCGGCCAGGCTCTTGATGAAACTGCCGGATCTCTCCCGCCAGATGATCGAAAAAATCCTGGTCGTTCCCGATTCCCGCGCGGTGCAGCATAACGTAAGAAGAGTAATTCGTTAGCCCCTCCGCGAACCATAGCGAGCGGGTATAGACTTCGTGCGTGTAATCAAAAGGGCCGAGACCAACAGGGCGCAGCCGCTTGACGTTCCAAACGTGGAAAAACTCGTGCGCCGCGATTTCCAGCGTGCGGCTGAGCGTGTCTGCACCCGCTGAGCCGCGAACGATAATGTCCGTAGAGTTTAAATGTTCCATGCCGTCCCCTTCAGACACGAAGGGCGAAAGATGGATCAGAAAAGTGTATTCCTGAAAATCCGGCGCCGGCATCATAGACATTTCGCAATGGACCACTTTGCGAAGGCTCCTCGTAAGGTCAGCAGTCCATTGCGCCGCGCTTTCGCTGCCGGCGCCGTAAGCATGCACCACGACCCGGAATAGCTTGCCGTGGTCATGAAATTGCCCCTGCTCGCAATGCGATGATATTTCCATCGGGGTGTCGATAAGCCGGTCATAGTTCGGCGCTTGAAAAG
Organism: Terriglobia bacterium; assembly: GCA_050745645.1. Classification (GTDB taxonomy): domain Bacteria; phylum Acidobacteriota; class Terriglobia; order UBA7540; family UBA7540; genus RH2-MAG17b. The sequence continues at coordinate 2,969 of JBOGJZ010000277.1, forward strand.
TAGTCTCGGATTCGGAAGAAGAAAAGCCGCTATAAATCCGCCACGCATTGCCAACGCCCGCGGGAAGTTCTACCTGGAGCGTAACAGGATCGCGTTTGTGATTCGCGACGTACATGAAAACGCCGACGCCGTTGATGGCGGCATGGGAGGTATCGAACTGGGAAAAACTGCCGGTAAGGTCGTTGGCAAAGACGAGATACCGTACTCTGACCGTGCCGCCGGAATTTTGCGTGTTCACGCGCCACGTCTGTTTATCGGTCGTCTGCCAGAGCAGAGGGCGGCCGTTTGCGCCGAGCGCCCCAAACTGCTGAACATTTTTCGCAAAATTATAGATGGCGTAACGGCCCGGGGCCCAGGCGGGCATTACGAAATTGAGTGAGGGTTCGCGCACCCCCGCCACATCGATCTCAACAGCGAGCAGATGTGCGGTTGGATGAGCGAGCTGCAAATGATACTGGATTGAGAGCGGTGACTGCGCAGCCGCGCCGCGAGCAATCTGGGAAAACGTGAAAATCAGCAGGATACAGCAAAGCTCGTACCCGGCTGGAGGCAAACCACGGCGCAGAGCCCGCCTGAATTTTCTAATCATCTTCTCCCGTGCTGGGAGCTTGTAGCGCAACGTTTGTATTACAACGTTGCGGCTTTTTCCCCTGCGTTGACAAACCGCAAGGTCACAAACTGGGCCCCGCGCTGCAAAAACCTGGCCTTCCCGGCGGTCAGGGGCCGACGATACAAGGAGGCACGATCAGAAATGCGCCGATCACGCCACACCCTAATAATACTGGGTTAAGTTATGCTTGTTAAGTTACCGCGATGTCTGCTACCGTCGAGGCATGACACCGCAAACCGTGAAAGCTCTTGATGCTCGCTTGAAGCATTTTCTCAAAGACCTGCTGGAGCCGATGGGGCGGAGCGAGCGGCGCCATTGGGCGCAGGTTTATGTGCAGGGCT
>JBOGJZ010000278.1:0-2208 GCA_050745645.1 Terriglobia bacterium
ACGGCGGACCGCGCCGCCTGCTGGCGGGCGGTCGAAAGCCGGGATCGCGATTCTGACGGGGCCTTTGTCTATGCGGTCCTTTCGACGGGCATTTATTGCCGGCCATCATGCCCATCGAGGCGGCCAAGCAAGAGCCGGGTGCTTTTCTTCAACTCAGTCGCGATTGCTGAGGAGTCTGGCTTTCGCCCTTGCCGGCGCTGCCATCCTCAAGGTCCCCAACCTGCCGGCAGCGCTGCGCAGCGCGCGGAAGAAGTGTGCCGGTACATTGAGGCGCATGCTGACGAACGGGTCACGCTGGCGAATCTCGGGGTGCAATTTGGCATGAATCCTTTTTATTTGCAGCGAACCTTCAAGCGCGCAACGGGGATCAGCCCGCGCCAGTACGGCGACGCCTGCCGGATGTCTGTAGTGAAGACGAAGCTGCGCGGCGGGCAATCAGTCACCGGCGCCCTCTACGATGCAGGATTCGGTTCTGGAAGCCGCCTCTATGAGCGCTCTTACTCTCACCTCGGCATGACCCCTGGAACTTACCGAAAGGGAGGCAAAGACATGAAGATTAGTTACGCAACCGTCCTAACAGATCTCGGCTGGGTGCTGGTGGGAGCTACGGAGCGCGGGGTGTGCGCCGTGAAATTAGGAGATTCTAAAAGGGAATTGGAAACTGCGTTAAAAGTGGAGTTCCCGCGCGCGGAGTTGGAGCGGTCCGAGGCGCGGCTTTCACACTGGACCGATGAAGTCGTTCGCCGGGTCCAAGGCCAACAGCCTTCGGGAGAAATTCCGCTTGACGTCCAAGCTACGGCCTTCCAGAAGCGGGTGTGGCAGGCGCTGTGCGCCATTCCTCTCGGGGCGACGCGTTCTTACCAGGAAGTAGCCCGGAGCGTAGGGAAACCCCGCGCCTATCGAGCTGTTGCCAATGCTTGCGCGTCAAATCCGGTTGCTATTGTTGTTCCATGCCACCGCGTTATCCGCTCGGATGGAAGCCTGGGGGGCTACGGCGGCGGCATTGAGCGCAAGCAAGAGCTGCTGAAACTTGAACGCAAATCGGCGGGCCGCGCCGGGATCAGCCGCGGCGATTCCAACTTTCGGCGCTTGGAGAACGGATAGCGGTCCCGTGTTTGTGGACACCCCTCCCGCATTCAGTTACGATAAAGCCTGGACCAAGGCGTGTTACCTGCGCCCAGCGCTATTGCGCCGATCCCGATCGGCGGCGTTCTACGAGCGCGAGGCCCCTTACGACATCATAGATAACCAGCTACTGAGCCAGGAGGCTTATGGAGAGCAAAAAAGAAGAGCAGCCGAATTCCAAGGGCTGGGTGGTGCGCCGGGTTGGAAGCGTCACCCTTGAAATTTCAAAGCCAAAGCGCAATCGCCGCAAGCTGCGCCAATCCCGCCTTAAAAACAGACGACGGGCGCGATAGGAACTCCACCCCGGAACGAATCCCTCGCGAGCCGCGTACAACTTTCCGCCCTCAGTTAGTCTCTATTCTGAGTAGACCCTACCATCGCCCGGAGGGTCGATCAGATAATCGGCGGGTGACCGGCCATGCGGAATTTCGCAAATCTAATGACAGGGAAAAGATGGCTTGCGGCGTTCCTATGCGCTTCGGCGCTCGTTATGGGCGCCGCGATTCGCAGCCGTAGCGCAGGCAAACCGCTAAGCGCGGATGACGTAACGCTGTTGTTGATTGGTGGATCGAGCCCGCAGAAGATGATCGCTCTGATCCAGGAGCGCGGCGTTGATTTTAAGCTCAATCCGGGTCTCGCGAAAGAGTTTTACCAGGATGGCGCCACCGATGCAGTGATCGACGCTCTGCAAAAAGCAAGCCGCAACGTGAAGGTTGCTCCAGCCTCTGCTCCCGCTCCGCGCCAGCCTGCTCCGCCGGCGCCGCCGTTCTCCGGGCCGGGCGAGGCGCCGCAGGCCAAACCCGCCGCCCCATCGCCCGTTGCTACTCCCACATCGCCGCCTGGCCACACAACTCCGTTTTCCCCTCCTTCGCTTGGGCAGCCCTCACCGCCCGCTCCATCAGCGCCATCTCCTGCGCCTGTCAACTCGGCTTCACCGTCAGCCGCCTCGAATTCACCTAGCACGGCCTCGGACAACAGCGCGCCTTTGCCGGATCCCAGCCCGGCCCAGATTCAAAACATCATTCAGACCTTTGCGGCCAAGGAGGCGCTCTTCAAGCAGGCGCGCGACAATTACACCTATCA
>JBOGJZ010000279.1:0-5481 GCA_050745645.1 Terriglobia bacterium
CATCTTGAAGATTCACGGTGAGCCGGCCGTATTTCCGGTTTGCCAGAGCGGCGCCCACCGAGGCTGGCGCATTGTAGCCCATCCCGCCTCCGCCTGAACCGCCAATGAATTGATAATGCTTGTCAAAAGTCCACAGCTTCAGCGGCCACCAGCTATCGTGCCTGACGTATGAAACCAATGACCAGTCTTCACCTCTGATCTGCCCCCACAACTCCTGGCACAGGCGGGGAACGCTAACCGGGCTAGCGTCCCAAGCGTAGGTTGCCTCGGTGCGCGCCGCATCTAACTCCTTCTGGCGTGCTGCGGCGAAGTTCGCCCCGCGCTGCTCGAAGGCGGCCTTCCGGTCAGCGGTAATCAGCCGCTTCACCGCCTCGATCAGTGATGGCAGCGTCGCTCCTACGTCACCTGCGATGTCCACATCCACTTCCTGGTAGCGATAGAAGTCCTGATAATTAGATTTGATGTCGAGATCATCGGCGGTAATGCTGATGAGTTTCGTGCCGGGTTTTATGATGGGCTGCGTGGTGCGTTGCACCTGATCCCTCATAGAATTAACCGTGCTCCAGAAGTCAGCGAGCTCGAGGCCAAGGATGACATCGGCGCCTGCAATCAGTTCCTGACGGCGCGCGGTTTGGTTGAGCGGATGCAGGCTGGGGAAGTTCATCCGCCCGTAATCATCGATGACCGGCGCCTGAATCGTCCCGGCCAGCTCGACAATAGATTCCATGCCCGCCTGCGTGCGCGCAGCGCGGTCAACAACGATCACCGGATTCTCAGCCTGCGCCAGGAGCCGTGCCGCCTCCGCCACCGCCCCCGAATCGCCCTGCGGCGGCTCGGCCACCGTGAGCTTAGGGATGCGCAGATTTGCCCCCGCGGGAATCGGCCTTTCTTGAAGCTTTTGACCTGCCACCAACAGCACCGGCTCAGTCGGTTGGGTCATCGCAATCTTGTAGGCGCGCACCGTCGATTCAGCGAAGGCTTGCAGCGAAACGGGCATGTCGTCCCATTTCAGGTAGTCTCGGACCATTGCTGCGGCGTCCTGGGCGCTGTGCGGCCATTCCCCATAGCCTGCGTCCCGATACGTAGCATCGAGCGTGTTGCCAACCATGATGTAAACCGGCACGCGGTCGCAATAGGCGTTGTAGATCGCCATGGATGCGTGTTGCAGCCCGACCGTTCCGTGAGCAAGCACGAGTAGCGGCTTGTGCTCGATTTTGAAGTAGCCGTGACCCATGCCAACCGCCGCCTCCTCATGCAGACAGGTGAGAAGTTCGGGATTCTGGTTGCCGCCATAATTAATCACCGACTCGTGTAGGGCGCGGAAGCTCGATCCCGCTACCACGCAAACGTACTCAAAGCCTAGAGACTTAATAACGTCAACCATGAAATCAGACCCGGAGCGTCCTTCGGTCAGCACTTCTGCATCCGAGGAAGGATCACTTTCGATCACCGGCGGCAGCAGCGGCATCGTGCGGCGTGACCGCGATGGGAGCGGCTGTGTGGCGGACTGTGCCAATAGAGATTCTCCAGGCGCCGCCAGCGTAGCGGCTCCAGCCGCGGCCACACCCGTGAGGAACTTGCGACGATCAACCGAAAGCTGCTTGGATTTTCCCATTACTTCTGTCTCCCTCGGGCGCCCTCTGCTTCCAAACCGGGCCGGCACTATATTTGCACGCCGTACTATATCACGACGGCGAGACACAGAAAACATCAATCCTGCACTGGATGAAGAGTCATTCCCGCTGCTTTTCAACACCTTGCAATGTGTTCCTAGAGAGTTTACAGCGGGTCATTCTGAGCGTCACATGGACCTTCGGCCCACCAAGGTAGATGAAAGTCGCCATGCCCTGTTACCCCCGCGAAAGCGGGGGTCCAGAACGGAACGAAACATTCTGGATTCCCGCTTACGCGGGATGGATGGCTTTCGAGAGAGCGCAGCGAGAATCTACTACCTTCCCGTGGCTGCGAGCCCGAGGTAAAAAGCTGGCCACGATATACACCAAGATACTACAACGAACCAACGCCACTTGGTCCGCTAGACGTCTTGGGTGCGCACAAAGAATTTTCGGGTGTAGAGGAGGAAGGCCACGAAGACTACCAGAAGAAATAGGCACGAGACCCAAATGATAGCCTGGGCTTGCGGGAACTGGGCCATGGCTTCCGCAGTGGGTTTTCCCCAGTTGTCCGTTTGACGATAGATGCTGCTTACGTCATGCCCGGCGAACGTCACGACGCTTCCAGCCGTCCAGAATACGGCGTAGCACAAAGCGATCATCCATCCAGCAAACTTCCTATGGTAAATCAGCCACGCAGCGTAGACACTCACAGCAGAACAAGCTAGGGCCACGAGTAAGCCCGGAGCGCCATGCAGAACGACCCCGAAAGCCACCATCGACTTCAGGAAGAGATATGACAGGAGCGTGACTGCACCGAATCCCTGCCAAATCGTCAGAATAATGATTGGAACCGGCACACCGCTCGAACCTCCCGCAACTTGACCAGCATTTCCGGGCAGGCAGGTGGCCTTGACGCTCTTACGGGAATAGAAGAAGAGGAAGATGGCGGGGATCGCAACCATCAAGACCACAACCATCGTGGTCAGGACTTCCAGCATCAGGCTGCGGGTCGCGGGTGGGATTTGCCCTGCGGTGCGCATGAGCGGAGGCGTCACGAGCACAACGAGCACCGTCGCAAGCGCGCCGGTCCCAAGCCATAGCGCGCTTACAATCAGCATGGTGATGCGGGCCCAGTTTTTTCGCCGGATGGACCCGATCCCGATGAGCAGGAACAAGCCCGCAAATCCAGCGTAAATGGCAAATCCGAAAATCTTCATGGCAACCTGCATTTGCGGGGTTGCAAGGGGTGCCTGGACGGGTGGCCGGATAAGGGGGACAAGCAACATCGACACGGCAATCAGTAGGAAAACGCACGCGATAAGGATCTCCGCCACACCAAAGGCGGTGAGCCAGCCCCTACGATCTCTGTAAGCCACAGGCGCGAGTGGATCAGTCGACATGGAAAGTCCCCTTTTACGTTTCAAGTGCGGAAGAATATATCACATTCTTATGTTGCCTCCCGCATATAACTTCAGACCGCAACAGGGTAGCGCGCTTTGGTTTTTAACGCTGCGGCCTTTGGACCCAATCAACCCAACAACCCGCGGATTTTCCGAAATTCGGAAACTCTGCTACCTTACTCCGCTTATAATGGGTATGCTTTCAGTGACAAGCCAAGAGCACGGGTCATCGAACAGGAAAGATTCCGCCGCTTTGCGTCCGCTTGGATAGACGGGCCAAGCCGCCGCAACCTTCCTTTCCGCTAACGTGCCTGGTATGGTCCCTGCACTGCCCTGCTCTCTCTTACAAAATCCATCGCTGCTCAGAAGGTCAGCTATGCTAACGCGCCGCAAATTTATGCAGGTCCACGGAGCAAGTTTGGCATTGCTTAACCGCGCGGCTAGAGCCGGATCGCGGCCGCCGGGCGAGGCGGAGAGCCCGCCGGCAATCAACCGCGCTGCGGAACGTGATTATTGGAATGACTGGCCGGATTATCTCGCAGAGAAGGTCCATGAAGCGCAAATCCGGCGTCAGGCGGAGTTATGCTCCATCCGGACCCAGGCAGCGCTACGATCGAGGCAGTCAAGCGATAGAGACCGCGTCTGGAAACTAATAGGCGGGCCGCTCGACAGAACTCCGCTTCACGCCAGGACAGTGACTAGTCTTCAACGATACGGATACAAAATCGAGAATGTCATTTTCGAGAGCCAGCCCGAAGTCTTTGTCACCGCCAATCTCTATACTCCTACTCGCGGCCAGCCGCCTTTCTGCGGGATACTTTCTCCACCCGGACACTATTGGGAGGGAAAATCCGCCCGGGACTATCAGTGCTTGTACCAGAATTTAGCGCGCAAGGGTTACGTAGTTCTTGCCTTTGATCTGTTTGGCGAGGGAGAACGCCACCAATATCTGGATCCAAAGACAGGTCGCTCCCGCTACTCTGATCCTACAGAAGAGCACAACCAGGCAGGCAGGCCTCTTATTCTGTTAGGGGCAAGCTTTGCTCAGTATTGCGTATGGGATGCTGTTCGCGCCACAGATTACCTTGTGAGCCGTCCCGAAGTAGACCCGGAAAAGATTGGCTGCGTAGGTCACTCCGGTGGCGCCACGCTCACCATGTATCTCTGCGCGCTCGAACCTCGCATACAGGTTGCGGTTGCGGTCGAAGGCCACTTTCGCAACTTCGCAGCGCGGCATTATGACGCACCCGGCTCAATCGACGACGCCGAGCAGAATCTTGCCGGAAGCTTGATGGTGGAAATTGACCGCGCTGACTTGTTGCGCGCCTTTGCGCCAAAGCCTCTCTTAATGACTTACACGTCTCAGGACGCCGGCGTCAGCCCGTATTATCTTGAAGCGGTCGACGAAGCGTTCGGCGAAGTCAGTAGCGCCTATGCCATTTTAGGAGCCGGCAATAGATTGCGCCTCTTCCGCGCCTTTCTTCCGCACCGGTACGATTTCTTTAATCGCCGCGAGACTTACGCCTGGCTTAATCACTGGCTGGCGAAAACGGATGACATCGGCGTCGATGAGGCCGGATTTGATGCCCTGCCTCCGGACGCCCTGCGCTGCACTCGCACCGGACAAGTGTTAACGTCGCTGGGCGGATCATCTGTGGTGCGGCTAAACGCGGACCGCGCGCGCAAGGTAGTTCCCTTACCTTTGGGCGGCAGCGCTAATTTTCAAGAAGCGCAGCAGCGTTCGGCTAGAACCCGCACCCAACTGCGCCGCTTACTTTCTCTTCCGGTCAGCAGCCTTCCGCTCTCGCCGCGAACCCTCTCTTCCGGCAACTTGCGGGAGTTGACAATCGAAGAGTTTGAATTCGAATCAGAACAGCACGTCAGAGTCCCCGGCTGGTTCCTGAAGCCTCGTGCAAACCCCAGGCCGCTCCCAACCGTGCTTTATCTTTCTGAAAGCGGCAAGGATGCAGTCGTAGACGGACCCAATGAGATGGAGGCGCTGGTTCAAAAAGGCTTTGCCCTATGCGCTATCGATCAGCGAGGGTTCGGCGTGACGTCTCCTCGATACCCGTCCACTGAGCCGCTTCGCTACTACGATGGCGGCGAACATCTGCGGGAAGACTTTGCCTGGGCAAGCCTCGTTCTAGGCAAACCGCCTTTAGGCCAGCGGGTGTGGGATTTCATTCGTTGCCTCGATTACCTTGAAACCAGGCCGGATGTAGATCGATCTCGCATTCACGTTTTCGGAGCGCGTGGCGGCGCCGTAACGGCTTTGATGGGCTACGCGCTCGATCGGCGGCCGAGTTCAATCCTGTGCGACGAGATGCTTTCTGATTTTACGTCCGTCGCCGAATCGGAAGATTACACCTGGGGGCTCACCTGGTTCGTCTTCGGGATTCTGCGCCATTTTGATCTGCCGGATATCATTGGAGCATCCGCTCCCCGTCCGTGCTGGTTGCTCAACG
>JBOGJZ010000280.1:0-2921 GCA_050745645.1 Terriglobia bacterium
CGTCGTCGAGCCCAGCAACGTTCGCCGGAACAGCCCTCCTGAGTATGTCGGCATCGCAATCAGGTCGAATTTCTGTTCCTTGACAACTTCAACGATCGTAGCTGCGGCATCTCCAGCCACCAGCAGCCTGGAGTATCTCTGAGCCGGAAACTCAGACATGAGGAACGAATTGAGACGTTCCTGGGCAAGACTTCGGTGATCGGCCTCAGCTTCCGGGAAGGGGCGGACGTAGAGCTCAAACACGCTGTAATCAAAAGGCTCGATGACATGAAGCAAAGTGAGTTCGGCGGAGTGCTGTTCCGCAACTCTTCTGATGAATGGCGCGGCAGCGGCACAGTTAGACGAGAAATCAACCGGGAAGAGGATCTTTTGAATGATGGCCATCCAAGAACACCTCAAGTGGTACGTGGACCGTCAGCCGAAAGCGGATTCAAAATCGCCGGGATCATTCCAGGCTGCATGTAGCCGCCTTGCGGCGCCCGAATGATTCCCTATGCGGGTAGCGCCCTAAACCATATACGGCACATCGGATCCGTGCGTCGGATACGCAAATATCATGTCCTTGAGTTTCACCGAAGGAATATTCAACCGGATTGCAAGAGCAAAGACGTTGATGAGTACATCCGAGTTTGGACCCAGCAAGTGAGCGCCCAGAATGCGGTCACTCCCCTCTTCGACCAACACCTTGTACCCGGAGCATTTTTCACCAACACGACGCGAAGAATTCCAACCGGAAGTATTTGCGTGATTCGTGCGAAACCGCAGGCCCTGCCTTTCTGCCGCCGCTTCGTGAAAACCCACGGCAGCCAAGTGCGGAATTGTAAAAACCACCGTTGGAACTCCGAGATAGTTGGGCCTCGCATGATTCCCCTTGAGGAGATTGGCGGCAACAATGCCGCCCTGATAGCCGGCCACTGGCGTTAGTGGAAGGCCTCCACTAGCTGCAGCGTCACCCGCAGCGTAAACGTTGGGGTTGGAAACGCTCTGTAGGTACTGGTTGACCTTGACGCCTTTCCGAACGTCCCACTCGACACCCGCGGTATCAAGGCTGAGATCATCAATCTCCGGCACGCGACCGGCGCCGTGGACAACCATGTCCGCCATAAACGTGCGCCTTTCATTAGCTGTTGAAGCGTCTACGACTAAACCATCCGGCGTCTTTTCGATTCCTTCCACAACCGTTTCAAGCTGCACACCAACACCCAGTTCTCGTGTTCGCTCAACCAACATGTCCACAAGATCGGGATCAAAACCGGTAAGGGGCCGGGGTCCGCGATGGAGAATCGTAGCCTCCGCCCCAGCTCGCGCAGCAACGTGGGCGAACTCGAAGGAGATATAGCCTCCTCCCACAAATACGATGCGTCGCGGCAAGGCGTTAAGATCCAAAAACTGCTCGTTGGTGGCCAGAAAGCTTTCTCCCGGAATCTTCAAAATAGCTGGCTTCGCGCCTGCGGCCACAACGATGTATCGAGCTTCCAGCACATCATTGTTAACCTGCAGGGCCGTTGGCCCGATGAAACGAGCGCGGCCATGAAGCCCAACAATGCCTGCCTTGGCAAAGGTTTCCTCACGCTGCTTCGGCACCGGCTCGGTAAAAGAACGCTTGAAGCGCATTAACTCCGGCCATTCAACCCGGATCGCCTCGCCCACGATCCCCTTACCCTTCATCCGCCTGGTCCAATCGATGACCTCGGTAGCATCCACCAGCACCTTCTTGGGATCACATCCGCGCAGCGCGCAGGTGCCGCCGAAGGGCCTCGAGTCAACAACCGCCGCTTGCCAGCCGGCGTCGCGGCAGCCCGCGGCCACCGTCGAGGCGGCTGTTCCCGTCCCAATTACCACTACATCGAACTTCTTGGACATTGGTTCTGCCTCATGCCGTATCCGGTAGCAATTTACCGCTGCGCAGTTGCTAACGTCCGATCCACAAGCTCAGCGGCCAGGGGCCGGGAATCGTCAGGATCATGAGGACCGCTCCCGCCAGAGCCAGGTTCTTGGTGAAATTGATCATTTCACCTGTCCTCTGCTGGGGATCCTGCACCTTCCAAAAATCGTGCATCATTGGCGAGGCTCCAGCAAGAAAGATCAACAGCAAGATGCAGCCGACCATAGGACGAACCCCAAAGAGCAAACTCAGCCCGCCCAGGACGAGCAGGACTCCTGTGCCCGCAACCGCGGCCTTCGGAGCGGGAGTCCCTTTCATCTTCGCATATCCTGCCATGTACTCGAGGTTTGTAAAATGGTGAGTGCCCGCGTAAAGAAAATAACCGCCCAGGATGATTCTACCGATCAGCAATACGATATTCATAGGTCCGATCTCCTGTGCGCCTGACAAACCGGCGAGGTCTAGTGAATGAAAAAAGCGTGACTCGGCTTCATGCGGAAGGCGACCGTCTAGCGCCAGCCACGTCTCAATGCCCAACCTGTGGAGTGCTTCGCGTTGTTTTCTTCGGTTCCCTTCCAATCCATGCCGGAGGATCACTTGCCGGAAAGGACTCCATGGATGCCTCGTCGACGATATCGAATTCTTGGTCCGGACTGTCTGTGTCTGGCGCCGGCTTTTGCTCTTGATCTGGATTCGTCATAAGCCCATTACGGCATTTTGCCACGGGCCGACCAGTGGCTACCCTCGGACTGGATCACGCGTCATCGGGCGCCCGTGCATCGATATTCTTCAGGTTGTCGGCCGCCCTCGAAGCAAGCTGCGCAACTTCCGCCAACTCCGAGTTTCCAACGCTGGGTAGCTGAACCGTAGCAATAAGCCAGAATGTTCCCAGTTTCCATGTTGAACGAAAAATTCGCGGCGTCTCGCCTGCAAGGCTTTCAGCCGTGCGGCAACCGTGGCGATCTACCATACTCAAGTCTAACGCAAGTTCGTCACGAAACGTGCTTGAGTTGAGCTATGCGCTGTAGAATCAGGT
>JBOGJZ010000281.1:0-11796 GCA_050745645.1 Terriglobia bacterium
AATGTCACCATCTGCGTACCCGGCACAACAAACTGCCAAACCATCCAAGATGTGGCAGTCGATACAGGTTCCGAAGGGCTCCGCATCCTTTCTTCACAACTAGCTCTATCGCTTCCGCAAGTCACCGATGGGAGTGGAAATCCCATCGCAAACTGCATCGTGTATGCCGATAATTCCTATGCCTGGGGGCCGGTGATGACTGCGGACGTGCAGATGGCCGGCGAAAAGGCTTCGTCAGTTCCCATTCAGGTCATTGGCGCGCCCAACTTCCCAGCGGTTCCTTCATCCTGCAACAGTGGCGGGACTGCCGATGACACGGTTGCCGCCCTCGGGGCCAACGGCACGATTGGGCTTGGTCTCTTTCGCCATGACTGCGGCGCCGGCTGCTCCGGAAGCGCCGCATCAGCGCCGCCTTTTTACTTTGACTGCGCCGCATCCGGTTGCACGGTTACGTCGGTGCTGTTGCAAAATCAAGTTCAAAATCCGGTCTGGCTCTTTCCCCAGGACAATAACGGAGTTCTGATTTCGCTCCCCTCTATTCCGCCTGGGGGTGCGCCCACCGTCTCCGGCTCGTTGATCTTCGGCATCGGAACACAATCCGATAATGCGCTGGGCTCCGCCAGCGTTTACACGACGGACGGCAATGGTAATTTTTCGACTACTTTCAAAGACAACGCCTATCCTGCGAGCTTCATTGACACCGGTTCGAACGGAATCTTTTTCCTGAACTCTTCTACGATCGGTCTCCCGCCTTGTGCCGGTGCCCCTGGCTTTTCCTGCCCGTCCTCGACGGCGAGCTATACTGCCACCAATACGGGGACCAACGGCACTTCCGGACAAGTTGCGTTCAGTATTGCCAATGCCGATTCGCTGTTTAACTCGGCCAATTCGGCATTCAATGATTTGGGCGGACCTGACACAGGAGAATTTGATTGGGGGTTGCCGTTCTTTTTCGGCCGGAATGTATTCATTGCGATTAACACTCTGAACACCCCGGCGGGAACAGGCCCCTATTGGGCGTATTAAGCGTTTTGCGATGAAGAGGACAAACGGGATGACGCCAAAGATCGTGGTAGTTGTCGAAGATCTGATTTTTCTTTCAAAGATTCAGCAGACGGCCAAGCTGACGGGAATTGAGACGGAAACCGCGCCGCTTCAGAAGCTCAGCGAGCGGCTGGCCGAGCCGGAATCAATAACGGCAGTGATTTTCGATTTAAACCACCGCTCAGGACAGGCCGTGGAGGCCCTGCGAGCGATGAAAGCCGATCTAAAAACTCAGCACATCCCGGCCATTGCGTTTCTTTCGCACATTCAGACGGATCTCGCGGCAGCCGCGCGAGGCGCTGGCTGCGACCTCTTGTTAGCCCGCTCCGCGTTTGCCGCCCAGCTTCCGCAACTGCTACGAAAGTATTCCGCTACACCCGCATAGGACGAGAGCGAGGACATCATGGAGCTTTCGCCCGCCATCTTCTATGAGAGAAGAGCCCTAGTCATGCTGAGCGGCAGCGAAGCATCTCGATTTCGAGGGTAAAAAGCAGATTCTTCGCTTCAGTCAGAATGACCTGCGCGCTTTCAGAATGATATGGATCCGGCGGTTGTTCTCTCGGATCTTTTTCGTGACATGACGAAAAAGCATCCGTTAGGCCCCTCCTGTTACCTGTCCGGCCGGAGCAGGTTTCTGCTCGCGGGCAGCGCCGCGAAGATACCGGGCGGCCCGGTCGAAAAATAGATATACGACCGGCGTAGTGTAGAGCGTCAGCGCCTGGCTGAGAATCAGACCGCCTACGATTGTGATGCCGAGGGGCTTGCGGAATTCAGATCCCATGCCGGAGGCCACCGCGAGCGGTAGCGCGCCGAGCAGTGCGGCCATGGTCGTCATCATGATGGGGCGAAACCGGAGCAGACACGCCTCGTAGATCGCGTCCAGCGGCGGTTTGCCTTCCTGTCGCTCTGCCATCAACGCAAAGTCAATCATCATGATGGCGTTCTTCTTCACAATGCCAATAAGCAGGATGACGCCAACCAGGGCAATGACGCTAAGCTCGGTGCGAAAGAGAAGCAGCGCAAGGATCGCTCCCACCCCTGCTGAAGGCAGGGTGGAAAGGATTGTGAGAGGATGAATGGTGCTTTCGTACAGTATCCCCAGGACAATGTACACCGCGACCAGCGCAGCGAGGATGAGCAACGGCTCGTTGGCCAACGAGACCTGGAAGGCCTGGGCCGTGCCCTGAAAGCTGGCATGAACGGAGTCGGGCATTCCAATCTGGTTTCGGGCTTCTTCGACTGCGTCCACAGCCTGGCCGAGGGAAACTCCAGGCGCGAGGTTAAATGACATGGTGATAGCCGGAAATTGCCCTTGATGATTAACGGCAAGCGTGGTTGTGGAGGGCACAAAGCTGGCGAAAGCGCTTAGAGGGACCTGAGCGCCGCCTGTCGAACGGACGTAGATGGTTTTTAAGGCGTCCGGGTTCTGCTGGAATTGTGGCGCGGCTTCCAGCACGACGTGATATTGATTGAGCTGGGTAAAAATCGTGGAAACCTGGCGTTGGCCGAAGGCGTCGTAGAGCGTGTTGTCAACCATTGAAGGCGTGACTCCGAGTCGGCTGGCAGTATCTCGATCGATGACGAGCGCGGTCTCTAATCCCTCATTCTGCTCGTCACTGGAAAGGTCGCGCAGTTCGGGCAGCGTATGCAGTGTCTGCTCGGCCAGCGGCGCCCAATGGTCCAGTTCCTGAAGGTCTTGATCTTCAAGCGTGTACTGGTACTCGGCATTGGAGGCGTGCCCGCCCACGCGAATATCCTGCTGCGCCTGAAGGTAAAGCCGGGCGCCGGGTATTCCGGCCGTCTTTCGGCGGATGCGGGCGATAATTTGGTCCACCGTATCAGTACGCTGGCTTTCATCCTTCAACGCAATAAACATACTGCCGGTGTTCACCCCGCCACTGCCGCCACCGATAAAGCTCTCCACTGAATCCACGGCCGGATCTTTCATCAGGATGCTTACGAATTGGTCTTCCTTATGGCGGAGAGCATCGAATGAAATATCCTGGGCCGCCTGAACCTTGCCAGTAATGCGCCCGGTATCCTGCTGAGGGAAAAAGCCCTTGGGGATAACAATATACAGGTACACATTCAGCGCCACTGTCAGCGCGGTGACGGTCAGAACCAAAGCCTGGTTATCCAACACCCATTGCAGAGTGACCCTATAGGTGGCCAGCATGATGTCGAAACCACGCTCAAAAACTCGGTAAAGGAACCCATGCCTGCGTTCCTTTTGCGATCTGAGAAATTTAGCGCATAGAGCAGGCGTGAGGGTCAGCGAAATCAACAGGGAAAGGCCGACGGCAATGCTGAGAGTTACGGCGAACTCGCGAAAAATACGGCCGACAATGCCGCCCATCAGCAGAATGGGAGTAAATACCGCAATCAGCGAGCTACTCATGGAGAGTACAGTGAAGCCGATCTCGCGCGCGCCCAGCAGAGCGGCATCAAAAGCGCCCATTCCGCTCTCCAGGTAACGGGTGATGTTCTCAATCACCACGATGGCGTCATCAACCACGAAGCCTGTAGAGATGGTAAGAGCCATGAGGGAGAGGTTGTCGATGCTGTAACCCAATAGGTACATGACGCCAAACGTGCCTATCAGTGACAACGGGACGACAACACTGGGAATAAGGGTAGCCAGAACATCCCGCAGAAAAGCAAATACGACCAGGACGACCAAAATGACCGAAATGACCAGTGTAATTTCGACGTCTCGCACTGAAGCGCGAATCGTCTGAGTCCGGTCGAGCGTCACAGCCATGTGGATGGCGGGAGAAATCGAACTGCGTAATTCGGGCAAGATAGCCTGGACGTTATCTACCGTTTGGATGATATTGGCGCCCGGTTGACGGCGCAGGACCAGTAGAATGGCGCGCTGGCCATTAGCGGAACCACCGGTGTGTATGTCCTCGACGGAATCGATGACGTTGGCGACGTCGCTGAGCCTCACGGGGGCGCCATTCCGGTAGCCCACGATGAGAGGCTTATACTGGGCAGCCTTGAACAATTGATCGTTAGCCGCAATTGCCCACGATTTTTCCGGACCTGACACCGTGCCTTTCGGGCGGAAAACATTGATGGCTGCAAGAATGGAACGAAGCTGCTCAAGCCCTATGCCGTATTGGTCAAGCACCCGCGGATTAGCTTCCACACGAACTGCCGGCCGCGAGCTGCCCCCGACAAACACTTCGCCTATGCCTTCTACCTGAGAAATCCGCTGGGCGAGAATCGAATCGGCGGCATCGTACATGTCACCGAGCGAAACACTATCCGACGTGAGGGCTAAAATCATGATGGGCGCGTCAGCCGGATTGACTTTTTTGTAGGTCGGGTTGCCGGGCAGATCGGCAGGCAACTGGCCGCGGGCTGCATTGATGGCAGCCTGTACATCGCGCGCAGCGGCGTCGATGTTACGGTTCAGATCAAATTGAAGAACGAGCTGAGTCGAGCCGAGCGTGCTCGTGGAGGTCATTTCCGTTACGCCGGCGATCCGGCCGAATTGCCGCTCAAGAGGCATGGCTACGGTGGAGGCCATGGTCTCGGGGCTTGCTCCAGGAAGGGCGGCCTTAACTTCGATAGTGGGGAAATCAACTTCTGGAATGGGAGCAACCGGCAGGAGCCGGTAGCCGGCAATGCCGCCCAGCAGCAGGGCGCAAGCCAGCAGCGATGTGCCAATTGGACGCCGGATGAAAGGCGCAGAGATATTCATGCCCGGCCTTCAGTAGACTCCTGGGGTGCGAAAGCTCGCGCCGGGCTACGCCGGAAATACCGCGCCACCCGGTCAAAGAAGAGATACACGGCTGGAGTGGTGTAGAGCGTCAGCGCTTGACTTAGGATCAGGCCGCCGATGATAGTGATTCCGAGCGGACGGCGCAATTCCGCTCCGGTGCCCGAGGCGGCGGCGAGAGGCAGAGCGCCCAGCATCGCAGCCATGGTCGTCATCAGGATGGGACGAAACCGCAGCAGGCATGCCTCGTAGATCGCGTCGAGCGGGGCCTTACCCTCCTGACGCTCTGCCGCCAGGGCGAAATCAATCATCATGATCGCGTTCTTCTGCACAATGCCGATCAGGAGAATGACTCCAATCAATGCAATGACACTGAATTCTGTGTGGAAAAGAAGCAGGGCGAGAAGCGCTCCGACGCCCGCTGAAGGCAAAGTGGAAATGATGGTCAAGGGATGGATGTAACTTTCGTAGAGCACCCCCAGCACGATGTAGACGGTGATCAGCGCGGCTAAAATCAGCAGAGGTTCGTTGGCAAGAGAGGACTGGAAAGCTTGGGCTGTACCCTGGAAGCTGGCCCGAATCGAGGCGGGCATGCCGATGCTGCGCTGGGCGGCTTTGATCGCATTCACTGCCTGGCTCAGCGACGCTCCCGGCGCCAAGTTAAAGGATAGCGTAACGGCGGGAAACTGCCCTTGATGGTTTATGGCAAGCGTGGTGGTTGAGGGGCCGAAGCTGGCAAATGAGCTGAGCGGCACCTCGGCGCCGCTTGCGGAATTGACGTAGATATTCTGGAGCGCATCCGGGCTCTGCTGAAATGGCGGAGCAACTTCCAACACCACGTGATACTGATTGAGCTGAGTAAAAATCGTAGACACCTGGCGCTGGCCGAAAGCGTCATAGAGTGTGTTATCGATTGCGGAAGGAGTGATGCCAAGGCGGCTGGCGGTATCGCGATTGATGTCGAGCGAAGTTTCCAGGCCATGGTTCTGCTCATCGGTGGCCACATCGCGCAGCATAGGCAAGGTCTGCAATTTGGCTGTCAGCTCAGCGGCCCACGTGTTCAATTCGCCGGCATTGGCATCCGCCAAGCTGTATTGGAATTGGGTGCGGCTGATGCGGTCATCAATCGTGAGATCCTGAACGGGCTGCATGAAAAGCGCGATGCCTTGTACTTGCGCCAGCTTCGGCTCCAGCCTGCGTATGATTTCTGAGGCGGAGGCCGTCCGCTGGCCGATGGGCTTGAGCGTGATCTGAATGCGGCCGCTATTCAGCGTCATATTAGTGCCATCCACGCCGATAAACGAGGACACGTTTTCAACTGCCGGGTCCTGCAAAATAACATGCACGAGCGCCTGCTGTTCCTGGGACATTGCTGGAAAAGAGATCGTCTCAGACGCCTCAGAAGTGCCCTGAATCACGCCAGTGTCCTGCACCGGGAAAAACCCTTTCGGCACGATGACGTAGAGAAAGATAGTTGCCACGAGCGTGCCCAGCGTGATGAGAAGCACCGTTCTTTGGCGCTTCAGCACCCATCGAAGCGAGCTTCCGTAGCCGGCTATCAAGTTCTGAAAAATATGCTCCGACCAGCGGTAGAAGCGGCCCTGTTCCTCCTCGGGGCGGTGGCGGAGCAACCTCGCGGACATCATCGGAGTGAGTGTGAGGGATACCACGGCGGAAATAAGGATCGTCACCGCCAGAGTTATGGCGAACTCCCGGAAGAGGCGGCCCACCACGTCACCCATAAACAGCAGAGGAATGAGGACAGCGGTCAGTGAAACCGTCAGAGAAAGAATCGTAAAGCCGATCTGCTGAGATCCCTTGAGCGCGGCCTGCAGCGGCGAATCGCCCTGCTCCACATACCGGGAAATGTTTTCGATCATCACAATAGCGTCATCAACCACAAATCCGGTTGAAATGGTCAAAGCCATAAGTGAGAGATTGTCGAGGCTGAAGCCAAGCAGGTACATGACGCCAAACGTTCCGACCAGCGATAACGGCACCGCAATGCTCGGAATAAGCGTGCCGGCCAGCGTTCGCAAGAACAGAAAAATGACCAGGATCACCAGCGCCACCGTGAGTGACAGCTCAAATTCCACGTCTTTCACCGATGCGCGGATCGTGTTCGTGCGGTCGGTAAGAAGGTGAACCTGAACGGAGGAAGGCAAAGCGGCTTCTAAGCTTGGGAGCAGCGCTTTAACACGGTCCACCACACCGATGATGTTCGCCCCAGGTTGGCGTTGAACGTTCACGATGACGGCAGGGGTTGCATTCATCCACGCCGCCTCTTCGTCATTCTCCGTTCCACTGGTGACGTGGGCGACGTCGGTGAGCCGTACCGGAGAGCCGTTCCGGTAGGCCACGACGATCGGTTGATAATCCGAGGCTTGGGTCAGTTCATCATTGGCGTTGATCGTATATGACAGACGCGGACCCTGCAGCGTTCCCTTGGCCTGATTCACGTTGGCAGCCGCCAGCGACGACCGGAGATCTTCCAGGCTGAGTCCATAACTGGCGAGAGCCGTTGGGTTAGCCTGAATGCGAACCGCCGGCCGCTGTCCGCCACTGATACTTACGAGCCCGACCCCAAGAACCTGAGAGATTTTTTGCGCCAGCGTTGTGTCCGCTAAATCCTCAATCTTTGGGAGCGGGAGCGTGGGTGAGGTAAGGCCGAGCGTAAGAACCGGCGCATCCGCCGGGTTGACCTTGCTGTAGATTGGCGGGTTGGGCAGGTCGGCAGGGAGATAGGTGCTGGCAGCGTTAATTGCCGCCTGGACCTCTTGCTCGGCAACGTCGATATCCTGATTCAGGTCGAACTCAAGGGTAATCTCTGATGCGCTGAGCGAGCTCGTCGAGGTCATTTCCTTCAGCCCCGGGACCTCGCCGAATTGGCGCTCGAGCGGCGCCGTGACCAGGGCCGTCATAACATCCGGACTTGCGCCAGGATAAAACGTGAGGACACGAATGGTTGGATATTGCACCTCCGGCAGCGCCGACACTGGCAACTGGGTATAGGCCACCACGCCAGCAAGAAAAATGGCCGCCATGAACAGGGAAGTCGCGACCGGCCGTTGTATAAAAATCCGGGAAGGGTTCATGCGCTCTTACCACTGGCTTTTTGCGGCGAGCGCGGAGTGATGTGGCTCCCATTGTTCAGCCTGTCCAGGCCATCACTCACAACGGTATCGCTGGGTGCAAGGCCGGAGCGGATGATTGCGAAGTTGCCCTCGGTGCGGTCGATCTGTACGATTCGTTGTTCTACTGTGTTGTCCGGCTGGACCACAAAAACAAAGTCGCCCTGAGTTCCATGCTGAAGAGAGGAGGCAGGGATAAGTAGTGCGTTACGTAAAACCTGCGTCTGTATGTGAACGTTCACAAACTCGTTGGGGAAGAGCAACTCATCCTGGTTGGCAAAGACAGCCTTCAAACGCAGCGTTCCGGTTGTCTGGTCAACCCGGTTATCTGTGGCTACCAGCGTCCCGCTCGCAATTTTGTGCTGGTCAGCGCGGTCGTAGGCGTCAACGGGGAAGGATTGCCCCCGGCGGATTCCCTGCAGAATAGGCGCCAACAGCTCTTGAGGCAGCGTGAAAATGACGGCAATGGGCTGCATCTGAGTGATGACGATAAGGCCCGTTGTGTCCGAGGCGTGAACAATATTCCCCGGATCGACCAGCCGCAAACCCACTTTTCCCGAAATAGGCGCTGTAATGTGGCAATAGGCAAGATTCAGTTGAGCGCTGGCAATTTGCGCTTTATCTGCCTGAATAGAACCCTGAAGCTGGGCTACCAGCGCCGTTTGAGTGTCAAACTGCTGCTTTGGAATGACTCCGCTCGCAACGAGCGCTTTATCGCGCCCAAGGTCGACAATGGCGTTATTGAGCTGAGCCTGATCGCGGCTGAGCTGCCCCTGCGCTTGCTCCAATTGGACCTGATAGGGGCGAGGGTCAATTTCTACCAAAGGTTGGCCAGCCGCCACGTGCTGACCTTCACGGAAGAACACCTTCATGATCTGGCCGTCAACCCGAGTTTGAATTGTGTCCGTATTGAACGCCGTGACTGAACCGAGGCCGGTCAGGTAGATTGGGAAGTTCCGCTGCTCGACTTTCGCCACCGTGACTGGAATTGGCCGCAGAGCCGCAGCGCGAGCTTGGGCAGCAAGCGCCTGCTGCTGCGCTTGCTGCCGCCGGACTGCTGCCCGCCAGCCCAGCACGGCTATAACTGCAAAAGCCAGCAGGATCAGCCACGGAAGCCAACGGCGTCCGGGCCTCTGCCGCCGGCCAGTTTCCGGCTCTGAAAGATGGGGTAAAACCTCACGTGTCGCCATGTTCATGTGTCCTGAACTGACAGTTCCTCGCTTTCCTGACGATCTCATTGACGGATCACAGGAAGAGGAGGTTACAAGCAGCTTTGTAAAGAATCGGTTAAGGCCGGATTAAGTTTAGCAGCGTTGCCGGAACTCTGTCCTGCCGTCATAGATGCGGTCGGTATCCAGACTCCTTGCGCGGCGGGTTTGGGAGGAGATTGCGCCGCTCGTAGAAGCGAACGGTTTGAACGTTGACACAAACCGGTTTGGCCAACTCTCCGATTTGCATGTAAAGATTTTAAATCCTACGGGAAGGGGTTGGGATGAGGGAATCGCCCTCATCAGGGCGTCTTCATCAGCCGTTGCAGGCCCTCGCGGGCGTCGCGGCTTTGCGGGTTGGTCTGCAAGGCAGATTGATACTGCTCGAGCGCAAGCTGCCTCTTGCCCATGCGCTCATAGAGCTTTCCCAGCCAGCTTAAGGCTTCCACCCGTGATGGAACGTCCCGCAGGGCAGGAGCGGCAGCCACATAGGCCTTGAGCTCGCGCTCGGCGGCGGCGAGATTTGACCCTGCAAGCACATCAGCTACTCCGCGATAGTACTCGATGCGCCGGTCCGATGGATTAACCGCTGCCGCCGCTTCAACCGCACGCTTAATGCCGGTGGCGTCCCGCCGGTCCACATAAAAATCTGCCGCCTCAAAATAAGGGTCTACGCGCTGCGGCTTGGATTGGATGGCTTGCTGGTAATCCGCATCGGCCTCTTGCCACCGGCCCGCGTCTTTGTCCAGTTGCGCGCGCGCGAGCCACCCTTCCACCGGATTAATCTGCGCGATTGCCTTCGCCTGTTCTTGAGCTTTGGCCTTGCTGCCCCCGAGGAGCCACGGCGCATCGAGATAGTACTCCATCAGAGCGCGGCGGGCCTCCGCGTCGGTAGGCGAAAGGTTTACAGCCTTTTCAAATTCTTTCCGCGTTTTGATGGCTAACGTCAAACTATGCTCGCGGTTTGCCTCGCGTCCTACAATGCGTCCGAGCCATAGATGATCCTGCGCGTTCCCAGGGTCAATTCGTACCGCCGTTTCGGCGTGAGCGACAGCGCCGTTGAGATCGCCCAGCGTGTAGTCGCAGCGGGCCAGCAGCATCTCCGCCGCCGCGTCGCCAGGAAAGCGCTGCAGAGCGTCTTCGAGCGTCTGCCGGGCCTGCTTGAAGTGTCCGAGCCTGAACTGGATCACCGCGAAGGCATAGGGCGCGTTGATCGCGGCGGCCGCGGCCGGGAATACGAGGCACAACGCAAGAAGCGCGAGCAATCCGGTACGCAGGATCCCCTGCCGGCTCGACAGTCTCAACTTGCCGGGACGCTCACCCCAACCGAGTTGCGCCTTAATACGATTGAGCACGAATACCAATTTAATTCTCCATTTTGTGTGATGAGCTTCGGCGCAGGGCGAAAAGCCGTTACCAGGGGCCGCGCGGCAGATCACTCCTTCGCCTCTTCAACTGATGTGTTTTTGCACTCCGTAACGAGGCTGCCGCCGGGCTGCATCAGTTTTTCAACGAGTTCCATCAGCTCCGGTATTCAATCGAACACGCGTCCGGCGCTTCCTGTTAGATGCCGTTTGCTCGTCCGGGATTCAGTATCTCAGCGCGGACAACCTGCGGGGATGCAGAGGAAACCAGAACTCACCCGTCTATGATAACGTTCCTTACGCTACATCGGCAATTCCAACTGAGGATCCGCAATAAATTTTGCCTAACATTCTAGATTTTTCAGATAGGATTTCCGGCAGGCGGCGCATCGCTGCTGGTTGCGTTATACGTGGTGCGCAGGGGCCTTCCAAATTTCAACGGCGAGTTTTTCTATATTGCGGTGCCATCTGTAATGCGCCACCTGTGAGCTGCTTTAAGATTGCCGGACGTCTTTAATGAGTTGAGGGCGGGGTGTGCGGCAATGCCTGAAAAATGGCGAAGCGAGCTCCCTCTGTATCCGTTACCACAGCCATGCGGCCCACATTTTCAAGAGTAGTTGGAGGAGAGCAAGCTATGGCCTCATTCCGTATTGCCGCGGCCGCAGCCTTGTCGCAATCTGACACGGCGAAATAGCTCAGCCAGTGCGGCGGGACATTTGGATCGCGATGCTCCGCCGGAGGAATACCGCCAATATATTTCTCGCCGTTAGCGATGTGGAGATAACCCGAAGACTCTTTCTCATTTGCTGCGAGCTTCCAGCCGAATAATGCCGAATAAAATTCCTTGGCTCGAACTGGATCGGGCGTCATCAGGTCCGCCCAGCACAGGGTGCCGTCCACGCCGTTCATTTCCGTGCCGATATGGTTTCTGGATTGCCAGACAGAGAAAACCGCTCCAGCGGGGTCCTGCAGGACAGCCATCCGTCCCGCGTCAGGGACGTCGCCCGGCGCGGTTAGGATGCTGCCACCCAGCGACGCAGCGCGGCTCGCAGCTTCGTCCGCGCTATCCACCGCGACATAGAGCATCCAGTGCGGCTGCACTCCCTTCGATTGCTGTTCGTGACGGAGAGTATAAGCGGCGGCAACAGAGCGGCCTTCCAGTTGGAATATCGAATAAACATGATTCGGACCCATGAGAATATCATTATGGGTCCACCCAAACAGCGTGTGATAAAAGTGCTTGGCAGTGGCTTGGTCCGTAGTCCCAAGCTCAATCCAGCAGAATGTTCCGGGTACGTGCTTTTCAATGAGTGGCATGAGTG
>JBOGJZ010000282.1:0-3552 GCA_050745645.1 Terriglobia bacterium
GTCCTTGATTATCAAAATCCAACGCCAGCGAAAAAACCTTCCCTTTACGGATCAATTGCGCCGCTTCGAGAATATCCTTCGCGGAGATGTGGTTCAGCGTTCCGATTTCATCGTTCGGCCCCCAGCGCCCCCAATTGCTCAGCCGTTCGGCAGCGGTATGGATATCCTTGAGGGTGATTTCCGCTTTGCCGCTCTCTGTCATTGACGGCATTTTCTGGGAAGGCGAATTCATTTTTTCAATTCCTTATATCGGGTCGATAGAAGCCACCGACCCGCTCCAGTGGCTTACTCATCCTGACCACGCAACCGGAGCCAGGGCTTCAATATCGCTCACCGCATCGATAACAGCCGGTTTGCCAGACGAGATCGCCTGGTCGAACGCGGCCTGCAGTTCGGATGGCTTTTCCACCCGGATACCTACCGCGCCCATGCTTTCTGCAATCCGCGCGAAATTAACTTTCGAGAAATGCCACATCTCAGATTGCTTTTTGGATGGGCGGCCCTCGTAGGCCGCGCGGAAAATTTCAGTCTCCTGGTTTAGCGAATTGTTGTTGTTAATGCAAGTCACAGTTGGAATACCGCAGCGAACCGCGGTCTCGAGTTCCTGTAAGTGATACCAGAAGCCGCCATCACCTGTGAAGCAGACCACAGGGCGATCGGGTTTGGCGCACTTGGCTCCCAGTGATGCCGGAAATGACCAGCCCAGTGATCCCGCGGCCCGCATGAAATCCCAGTGCTGGCTGTCTACCCACAACTGCTGGCATGACCACATCCCTGCATGGCCTGTGTCACAAGTTACGATGGCATCCTCCGGAAGCCATTCGCCAAGCTCTTTCAGGATGCGCTCTGGCCGCATCGGCGCTGCTTCCGAACTGCGCAATGCGCACACTTGCGTGCGCCATTCATTCACCAGGGCGGTGACTTCGTTGATCCAGTCGTCCCGTTTCACTGGTGCTCCTACAAGCGCTTCGAGCGTGACCTTCGCGTCGCCCAGTAATGAAACAGTATTGGGATAGTTGCGCCCCAGGTCAGCTGGATCGAGGCCGATTTGAATTACCTTCGCGCCAGCCCTCGGCACGCGCCAGAAGTGCGTTACCATCCCCCCGGTTTGGCTGCCTACATAAAGAACCAGGTCCGCGCGGGCTAAAGTTCTATTTGTGCATGACCGAGAATACGTGCCGGGCACACCAATATAGAGCGGATGATTTTCCGGAAACAAGGCATACGCATCGAGCGACGTAGCCACAGGGATTGAGAGATTTTCAGCAAGCTTCAGTGCTTCAGCACGCGCGTCCGACCACTTCGCCCCGCCGCCAATTACCATCACGGGGCGTTGCGCCTCTCTCAGGCATCGCGCAGCTTCTTGAATTCGGCTCTTCTCCGGTGAAGGCCGGTGGGGAGGGACCGCAGCGTATTGCGGTTCGAAGATCATTGGCAGGTCCGCTGAATCGCGCTCGATATCCCCTTCTTTGCCGGCGATCTGCAGGTTCACAGGGCCAGGCGTCCCCGAAGTGGCTTCGCGAAACGCCTGCCTCATCAAATCCGGTAGCCGATCCACCACATCTACCTGGAAATTCGCCTTGGTGACCTGGTTGAAAAGAGGGTAGTCGTCGATCTCTTGATAGTTCACCTTGTGTTTTTGTTGAGGCAATCTGCCTCCCGTCATTGCGATGACCGGGCTGTGGCCCATGAATGGATCGCGCAGACCGGCGGCTAGGTTCGCGGCGCCAATTGCCTGCGCCATACAGATGCCAGGGCGTCCCGAAGCGCGGGCGTAGCCATCCGCCATATAGACAGCGGCCTTTTCACCGTGCGTCATCACGCGTTTGACTGGCATGTTATCCATGTAGGTTAATGCGCGGCTCAGCATCGTTGGAACAAAAAAGACCGCCTTAACGCCATAAGCTTGCAAAAACTCCGCTATGTATTGCGCGCCTGTGATTTTCGGCAAAGTTCTCTCCTCAACAATGAAGGTGTGAAAAAAACCAATCTGTCATGCTGAGCGCAGCGACCTGTCCCGGCGAAGTCGGGAAGCATCTCGTCTCGCATTGAAGGCAAGGACCTTCGCTCCGCTCAGGATGACAGACGCCATCAATTTTTTCACACGTTCTCAGGCAGTAACCAGCTTAGGACGAACTCGGCGCCAATCGGTTGCCTGCTCATAGGTAAACGCCGCGCGAAGGACCAGCGCTTCGTCCCACGCGGGCCCTGCAAACTGCAGGCCAATGGGCAATCCGGCGGCTGAGAATCCGCAGGGTATGGTGATTGCAGGCAATCCGGTAACGTCAAACACGCGTGTAAACCATGACAATGCGCTGAGAGGAGACCGCTCCTCCCCTCCGATGACGACGGTGTCCGAACCCAGTTTTGTGGCGGTAATCCCGCAGGCCGGAGTAACGAAAAGATTCACTGTTTCGAGGGCGTTCTCAAGGCCCCGCCGGATGAACTCTCCTGTTTCTCGCGCGCGGGTATAGTCGGTCCCGTGAAGACCCAATCCCTTCATCAAGCGGTCGCGAACCTTCGGGAAGAAATCCTGCGGGCGCGACTTCAAGTCGTGTTCATACAAGGCCGCCGCCTCACAAGCCAGCATGGTGATGCCGGCTTCGTAGCCCTCAGAAATCCGCGGCACAGTAACCTCCACAATCTGGCTGCCCAACCTGCGAAGCACATCCAAAGCAGCCTCGAAAGCGGTCTGGACGCCGGGTTCCAGGTTCGCCAGAGCCCACTTGGGGTCAAGGGCGATTTTCAAGCCACGGATATTTTCGCCAATGCCGGCTGTAAAGTCTGGGACCGGCTGGTTCACGGAGCCGGTGTCGGCTGAATCATAGCCTGCCATTGCTTGAAGCATCAACCCGGCGTCCTTCACGGCTTTTGTGATTGGCCCAGCGTGATCCATCGTGAAAGAAAGGGGAAGCACACCGCGGCGGCTCGCTCGCCCGAAGGTGGGTTTCAGTCCCACAACACCGCACAACGCGCTTGGGACGCGGATAGATCCGCCGGTGTCCGAGCCGGTTGCTCCCGCGCACAAATCCGCAGCAACAGCAGCTCCTGAGCCGCCGCTGGACCCACCCGGTATGTGGTCCAGCGCCCAAGGATTATGCGTTGGGCCCGAGGCGGAGTCCTCGTTTGTCGCTCCATAGGCCAGCTCATGCATATTGGTCTTGCCAAGGATGATCGCCCCAGCCCTCCGCAGGCCGGCCACACAGGCGGCATCTTCCTTGGCGATGCGTCCCGCGAAAATCCGCGAGCCTCCGGTAGTCGCCACGCCGCGAATGTCGAACAGATCCTTAAGCGCGATTGGAACGCCGTGAAGAGGCCCTCTCCAATGTTCTGAAGCAATCTCCCGTTCCGCGCGCTGCGCGTCACTCAGAGCTTGCTCCGCCAGGACGGTCACGTAGGAATTAATTTTCTTGTCGAATTTCTCAATGCGTTCCAGGTAGGCTTTGACGAGCGTGACAGGAGAGATTTCCTTGCGGCTTAGAAGCTGGCTGACTTCATCAATGCTCAGGATGCAGAGTTCACTGTTCGACATACAGACCTTCCGCGCAGGAC
>JBOGJZ010000283.1:0-8221 GCA_050745645.1 Terriglobia bacterium
CACGATTTGCCCGGATGCCGGCGACGCACAGGCGGGCCACCACACGGCAGGTATTTTTGAGAATCTCGATGGCATGCAGCAGGTTCCAAACCATCGCTGGCATCATGACGTTCAATTCCAACTGGCCGGCCTGCACAGCTAAGGCGACGACTGTGTCGCACCCTATCACCTGGAAAGCTACCATATCCAACAATTCCGCCATTGCGGGATTCACCTTGCCGGGCATGATGCTTGAACCCGGCTGGACCGGGGGAAGCGCAATTTCCCCCAATCCGGTCACCGGCCCGCTTGAAAGCAGGCGAAGGTCGTTTGCAATGCGAATCAGCTCCAGCGCCAGATTCCGCATCGTCCCGGAAACCGCGGCGAAGGGCAGTTGCGATTGCATCGCTGCACGCAGGTCAGAAGCTGCGTGGAGATCCAAACCCGTTAGCTGCTTGAGCCGCCGCACAACCATGTGGGCAAACCGGGGATGCACATTGAGTCCGGTGCCCACCGCGCTTCCTCCAATCCCGAGCGGCCGGAGGGTCTCTGCGGCGGAGCGAATCTGCGTTCCTGCCTGCCGCAGCGCCTCGCCGTAGGCGGCAAACTCCTGCCCTAAGCGAATCGGCACGGCATCCTGCAGGTGCGTCCGGCCGCTCTTAAGAATCCCGTCAAATTCAACCGCCTTCTTTCGAAATGCGCCTTCCAGTTCTTCGAGGGCCGGGCAAAATTCATTGAGAAGCAACAAAACAGCGAGACGCCCGGCTGTGGGATAAGTGCCGTTTGTGGATTGCCCACAGTTTACATGGTCGTTCGGATGCACAAGGGAATGATCTCCCAGGCGAGGCGTCGATCCCCGTCGCTTTGCCAGACGAAGAATCGCAAGGTTGGCGATCACCTCGTTAACGTTCATGTGAAAGCTCACCCCCGCGCCCGCTTGGTAGACGTCCACCACGAACTGGTCGTGATACTGGCCGCGGACAATATCCTTCGTGGCGTCAATGATGGCCCGCCCAACGGTCCGTGGAATCAGTCCGAGGCTGGTGTTCACCTCTGCGCAAGCGAGCTTCAGCAGGGCGTAGGACCGGATGAAGATGGGATGGGCCCGAAGCCCGCTGATTGGGTAATTGTTAATGGCACGCGCGGTCTGCGCGCCATAAAACATATTGGCCGGGACGATGACGCTGCCCAGCGAGTCCGTTTCGCTGCGAGTCTTCATCAGTAGCCCTCAACACATCACTTTGTCTAATCCAACGGGAGTTCCCCCGGCTCTGCCACGGTGGCAGTAAAAGTTTGCTAGTTCCAGGAGTCCATCCAGAAACGCCTATCGTTAGCCGCGAAGCACACGATAAGGAGAAACCGGATGGACGAGTATAAAAGCTTAAGCCACTCCAAATGGGAGTGCAAATACCACGTGGTGTTTATGCCCAAATGCCGGAGAAGGGTGTTGTACGGAGGTCTGCGAAAGCATTGGGGGGAACTATTCCGCCGACCGGCCGAGCAGAAGGAGAGCCGGATTGAGGAAGGGCGCCTGCTACTAGACCACGTCCACATGATGATCTCGATTCCGCCGAAGTATGCCGTGCCCGAGGTGATCGGGTTCATCAAGGGGAAGAGCGCGATCCACTTGGCGCGGGTGTACGGCGAGCGAAAGCAGATTTTTGCGGCGCAGGGTTGTTGGGCACGAGGGTATTTCGTATCCACGGTAGGCCGGGATGAGCCTACGCTCCCGGAGTACATTCGCAACCAGGAAGAAGAAGGCCAACGGATAAACCGGATGAATCTGTGGCGCGTTGATTGCTCCTGCGTAAAAACTAAGCTGTATTCCACACTGGATCTTTGGAGTCTGGGCCCACACTTTGCTTACACTGCGCTTGAAGCACCGCAGGTTTCCAAAGCACAATCCGCCGCCCACGGCCTGGCACGAGCAATTTCCACCGAACACGAAGCGGCACGGGCCACGTCCTCGGCGATGCTTGTGCTCCAGAAGTACCTGATGCCTTTCCGCTCACTGGAACCGAGTACAATCAGGTCCGCGCGCCACACATTTGCTTCCTGGATGATGATCGCGCGCACGTCGCCTTCTTCGATTGAAGAACTTACCGAGAAGCCAGCGGCACGAAGTTTTCCGCTCGCGCGTTCCAGTAATTCCTGAGCAAGCCTTCGTTGGTTCAACCGCGCGGCGCAGAAGTCAGGGGAATCATGACCTCCTAGCCGCTTTGCGAGCCTTTCAGGGTAAGAGTCTACGACATGAAGCAGGCGTACGTCTGTTCCCTTCGGCTTCGCCTGGTCAACCACCAAGCTCACCGCTGCCTCTGAAGCTGCTGACTCGTCAATTGCAAGCAGGATCTTCATGATGCGATACCTCCCGGGCAATCTGCCCACGTCCGAGTAAGAAGGGTTGAGCCTCTCGCGGACTCGGTTTGAGTTTTCGGTCGTGGTGGCGCCGGGATCTGAATAATCACTCGGCACGGGGCGTGGTGGGCCACGTGCCGCATTGTTGACCCCAGAAGAAACTCGCTCAATTCGTGCCGGCGGCGATGGCCGAGAACCAGCAAATCAACCGCTTGTTCCTTCACTTCGGCAATAATCGCTTCACCGGCATTACGCGCGCGAACCAGCTCTGTAGAAAACCCTCCCGGAACTTTTCCAGTTGCAGTCATGGCCGCCTGCGCAAGGATTTCCTTCCCTTCTTCGTCTATTCCTTCAACCTTGGCCTCGAGTGGTGTTGCGAGAGGAATTTGGACCACATGAAGCGCAATCAGATCCGCTCCCATTCCAGAGGCCAGTTGGCATGCCAGTTTGGTTAATTCTTCTGCGGAGGCTCTGTCTCGAACCGCAACCATCACCTTTGCTCGTACCATAAAGCCATCCACTCCTCAAAGGAACTCACCTGCGTACCGACAGTTTCCATTTAGCACAGAGAGCAAGCCCTCTTCCAATCCCACTCCGCAGAGCAGATTGCTTTTAACGCCTTTCTCATCATGCGGATTGCGTTACAACGCCTCTGTAGTCCGCTGAAGGGGGTGGTCAGTTGCCCGGATTGCACAGCCCACATTCGACGCTTTTGACGAAATATCGACGCTCCCGCATTGGCTTGTGCCGGAAATAATGTCCTGTCATCAAGAACCCTTGAAGCCACTTCCCTTTTTTTTCAGAGAGTTAGTCCTTCGCGATTAGCTGCCTCTGGCTTTGGCCACGGCCTTGCTGTTAGAGGTGTCGGCTGGAGATCGAGGTTGAATGCCATGGGCTACCGCGCAAGATTTAAGGGTGAGAGCATGGTGGTGGTTCAGGCTGCCGGAAGCCAGTCGAACGGGGATTAGGAGAAAAGCTATGTACACCGTAATGGTCTGCATTGCTCTGACGGTCATCATCGCACTCTTCGCAAGCATCCTCTTTGCCACGGCGGTGATCGGTGTGATCGTATCTTGCGGCATGAAGAGTGCTTCATCAGCCCTTCGGGCCGCGCGTCGCGGGTGGATCTCAGCGACGCTTTCTGAGGCCAGACTGTTACTGGGCGTGGTGCCGCGAAGAGCACGTTATCGATGAGAGGTGGATCGAGCGTGCTGAAGTTCTCGGCTGCACCGAGGATGCGTACGAAGATGCGGCCATGAGTTACGCATCACGGAGTAGGAGTCAATGATCACGTTAAGGCGAGTACAAGATCCCCCGCAAACACCGTACGCCAGGCGATTTCTGATCGAGCGCCTGTGGCCTCGGGACCCCAAAGGAACTGCTTTGCACTTTGAAGGATGGCTGAAGGATGTGGCGCCAAGTCCGGAGCTGTGCAATTGGTTTGGGGATGATGGTAGCAAATGGCAGGAATTCCGCGGGCGGTATTTCTCAGAACTGGATGCTCGCCCTGACGCGTGGAGGATGTTACTCGAGGAGGCGCGGCATGGTGCAGTGGAATTGCTTTATAACTCCGGTGACATGGCGCACAACAATGCCGTGGCGCTGAAGGAATACCTTGAGGCAAAGCTCGCGGGCGTGGTGCAGCCGGCGTGAATTGATGCCGTGCTACCGTTACTTTCAGCAAAGGAGTTGTGACATGAGCACAGTGGAAGCAAAATGGCCGGTGTTTAAGGCAAAACTGGTGGGCCGCACAGAAATTGCGGAAGCAACGATGGCGTTCAGGTTCGAGCGTCCACGCGATTGGACCTTCAAGGCCGGCCAGTTCGTGGATGTCACGCTGCTCAACCCGCCGGAAACTGATGCGGAAGGCAACGTCCGGGGCTTCTCCATCGCAAGTGCACCGTACGAAGACACCATTATGGTGGCGACACGGATGCGCAACACAGCCTGCAAGCGGGTGCTCAGGACCATGCCACTCCAAACAGAGGTCCGGATCGAGGGGCCGTTCGGCGACCTTGCTCTTCACAATAACGCCAGGAAGCCGGCCATTCTGCTGGCAGGAGGGATTGGAATTACGCCGTTTCACAGCATTGTCTTGCGGGCGGCCCACGACAAGCTGCCGCACCGGATCGTTTTGTTCCACTCCAATAACCGGCCGGAAGATGCTCCCTTTTTGGAAGAGATGCGCCGGCTCGAAAAGCAAAACCCGAACTACAAATACGTCCCAACTATGACGGCAATTGAGCAATCCCAGCAGCAGTGGCCAGGTGAAACAGGAATTATCGGCCCGGAGATGCTATCGAGGCACTTGAAGGCCGCGGTGCCGTCCGATCCGCAAATTACCGATGCGATCTACTACATTGCCGGGCCGCCCGGGATGGTTGCTGCCATGCGCAAGATGCTGGTGGATTGGGGAGCAGACGAAGACAACATCCGGACGGAGGAATTCGCAGGTTATTAGCGTCGAACCGCTGCTTGATTCGCAACCACGCGTCACTGTGACAACCAAAAGGAGGATTCAAGCATGGCAGCAAGGATCAATTACGAGAAGATAGCGCCTGAGGCAATCCAAGCAATGCAGAAGGTTGAGGAATATGTTCGGCAGAGCGGTCTCGAACGTTCGCTGCTCGAACTCGTCAGGCTCCGGGCTTCGGAAATGAACGGCTGCGCTTATTGTGTTGACATGCACACCCAGGACGCACGTGCGCAAGGTGAAACCGAGCGACGCCTGTATGCGGTAACGGTCTGGCGGGACACGCCTTTCTTTACAGAAAGGGAGCGGGCTGGGCTTGCGTGGACGGAGGCCGTTACCGGGGTGAGTTGGAGACACGTGCCCGATGATGTCTACGAGACGGCGCGCCGGCATTTTAGTGAGAAGGAATTGGTGGACCTGACGATGGCGGTGATTGCCATTAACGGCTGGAATCGCTTGTCAATCAGTTTCCGCCATGAAGCAGGAACGTACCATCCAGGGGGAAAACGAAATGCTCCAGGGATAAAGCCAGACGCTAAGCCGGCTACGGCCGCATGATCAGGCAGAAGGGAGAACCAAAGTGTTGATGCATATTCGAGACCTTTTTAAGAGTCGAGTTTCGTCATTTGCTTATCCAGCCTTTAACACCCAAAACCTCGAAATCACACTGGGGATTGTTCAGGCAGCCGAAGAAGTTGACGCGCCTGTGATCATCGCGACCAGTGACGGCACCGCCGGTTACGCCGGGATCGAGACCATTGCAGCAATTGTGAGAACGGTGGCCGATGGCCGTTGCCCGCCGGGCAGTAAACGCGTGCCAGACGATGCACTCGCTAACGGGACGGAACACTAAACGAGGAAGAGGCGAATCTATGACGCCAAAACGCATTCTGATGTACACAAGACCCGGCTGCGAAGACTCTGACGCAGCTCGTGAGTTTCTTAGAAAGCACCATATACGCTTCGACGAAGTGAACGTCGACAACAGCCGGGAACCGCTCGAATTTGTTATGAGCGTTAATGAGGGCAAGCAGCGAACGCCCACGTTCGATGTTGATGGCCGCACCTTCCACTGCTCTCCCTTTGATCCTCAGAAGCTGGCTCGCGAGCTGGGCTTGCCGGAGGCGGCACAAGCCGAGTCGTCGCAGCCCGGAAGATCCTGAACGAAAGCCGGCAGATGGGCGTTTCGCGCTTGGTTCGGCCATACTGTTACCTCAACGGCAGGCTCATACGTTGCGAAGATTCCTTGCCACAGAAACCACTGCCTCCAGCTTGGCAATGGCTTCGTCCACCGTCCGCGTCTTCAGGCCGCAATCCGGGTCAACCCACACGTTCTCCCGAGGCAGAACCTCAAGCCCTTTCTTCAAACGCTGCTCGACCACACCCCGGTCTTCGACCACGTGAGAGTGAACGTCGACCACTCCGTAGCTGATGTCCTTGGTGAAGGCCAACTTCTTGAAGAGCCCCAGCATGTCGAGCCCGCTGTTCGACATTTCGAGGTCAAAGTTGTCGACGGCGAGATCAAGCATCCCGGGATAAATGCTCGCAAAGTCCCCATAGCAGATGTGAGTAATGAAGTAGGCCTCCAAATCTCGGGTTGTCATCTGCATGGCTTCTATCGCCAGTGCCAATTCGACCGGCCGGACGGAGACTGCCGGCTCGTCAATCTGAATGATCTTGCACCCTGCGCGGATCAGGGCCTCGACCTCCTTGCGGATTTCACTGGCCAGCGCCAGGCAGGCGTCGCGCCGCGCCGGATAGAACTCATTAAATGACCAGTCCATGAGCGTATAGGCTCCGGTCAACATGCCTTTGACCGGCTTAGATGTCAGCCGCTGCGCATACTGCCACCACTCTACCGTGATCGGTCCCTTCCAATTCACCTCATCCACAATGATGGGCTTGTGATAGTAGCGATTGCCGTAAGAGCGGACCAGGCCGCCTTGCTCAAACCCCGCGAGATGGTCCGCGAAATAGGCGACCATATCCCCGCGATACATCTCGCCATCGACCAGTACGTCCACGCCCAGCTCTTCCTGCTTGCGGATCCAGAATTCTGTGGCGCGCTTCTCTGCTTCCTCAAGTTCGTTCCTGCTGATCTTACCTTGCGCGAAATCGGCTCGGGCTTGGAGAAGATCAGCGGGCTTGGGAAAGCTTCCCACGGAAGTTGTGGGCAGCAGCGGTAGATCGATCCCCAATTCGCGCAGCTTTGACCGGCTCATGTGGCCTCACCCAGGAGAGAATTCTTGATCGAAGTTAAGTGGCTGAGTTTCAGCCGTGCCCGGTCGCGCGGCAGATATTCGAGGCCGCAGGAAGTCGTCAGGTAGTTGCACTCCGGCTTGACGTGGGCGAGCATCCGCTCGAGTTGGCGAACGACCGATGCCTGATCCTCGAGTCGAGTATTGCGTCCATCGAGCAGACCGAACCCGAGCGCTTTGTCACTGCCGTCCGTTTCGATCACCTCGGGAAGTGTGGGGCTATAGGTGAAATCCAAAACGAGCGCGTCAAAAGGGAGGGCTTGAAGCGTGGAATATAATGGGGCCGCATTTCCAAAGTAGGTTGCCAGCGCAAGCCGGGCGTGCCCTTTCTGGGCCGCGAGCAAGGTGAGGGCTTCACGAGCCGGGGCGAGATCAGCCGGATACCTCAGCAAGCCCGGCTCATCCACCTGAATCAGCCGCGCGCCTGCGGCAGCCAGTTCTCGAACCTCTGCACCCAATGCTTCGGCATAGGACATGAGAACAATATCAAAGTTCCCGGCCTCACCGTCTCCGAGCGACAGCCGGGTGAGGGTGTAGGGTCCAGTCAAAACAGGCTTAACAGGCCGTACTGATCTTTGCGCTGCCCACTCGAATTCGTTAACCACAAGCGGATGGGACCGTTCAATTTTCTCGCATACCACCGGCTGTCGAAAATAAAAGTTGGTGTCAAAATAGCGCAGCAGCCCGTTGATGCGCGTGCCTTTGAGCTTTCCGGCCAGGTGAGACACGGGATCATTCCACCGGATTAAGCCGTCGGTCGGAACGTCGATGCCGGCCTCATGCTGATCCTGAAGCGCCAATGAGACCAGGTGGTCTTCGGCGGCGCGAACGTCGGCATCCGTCTTTTCGCCACGGTCACGCTGGGCGATGGTGCGGCGCAGCGTTTGCTCGTCCGAGCTGCTGCCAATGCGTGGGTAGCTGCTATGGTTGAGAGTGAGAAGTTCCATGTGGTCAGCGCCGAAATGACAGCAGGCCCGGTCCCGAGCATGCGCACTGTCTAATTCCCGGCGCTCTTTTTCCCGGAGACTGCTGTGTCTTCCATGGCGACGGCGCGCGGAAACAGCACATTGTTCTCCAGGTGAACGTGCTGGTGCATGTCGCTTTCAAAAGACTGCAATGCCTCGTACAATGCGCGGTAACTGTTGCAGGCGTCCGG
>JBOGJZ010000284.1:0-5010 GCA_050745645.1 Terriglobia bacterium
CTGCGCGGCGTTCCCTTCCTGGTCAAAGATCTCGTGGCCGCGTGCGCCGGCGTGCCGCTGACCGGAGCTTGCGCGTTTCTCAGAAACTACATTCCGGATCATGACAGCGAGCTGGTGAGCAGGCTGCGGCGCGCGGGGTTGATCATCTTAGGAAAGACCAACACGCCGGAGCTCGGCTTGATCTGCACTACGGAGCCCAAGCTGTTCGGGGCCTCGCGCAACCCGTGGAACCTCAGCCTGACCACCGGAGGCTCAAGCGGCGGCTCCTGCGCCGCAGTTGCTTCCGGCATGGTAGCCGCGGCAGTTGGCTTTCCCACAATGGCCCGAAATGGTGGTAATCGAACCCCGGCGAAAATCTCCCAACCCCGCTATTCCCTGCGGCGCCTGATATCTTTGATTTTCCAGTTGAGGAAGAGTCTCGCTCATAAGCCTCCTTATCCCAACGTATATATGCGTTAGGCTTTATGCCACCCCAAAAGAGACTCTTTAAATTTCAACCTCTGTGTGTCGCATCACAGGCTCTTCACTTAATTGACACTTCTCCGTATGCGATGGTAAAAAAATAGATACTCCTCTTTGACACGGTGAGCGTAGCTCAGCTTGGTAGAGCGCCAGACTGTGGATCTGGACGTCGCGGGTTCGAATCCCGTCGCTCACCCCAATCTTTCAGAGGGCGTGAATGAGGCAGTGGGCTGGCAAACAGCCTCCCGCAAAGGCGCAAAGCCGCAAAGGGCCTTAGACAAGGCTACTCCACCTCTCGGGCCAGCAGGCGTCGGAAAATACGCTACTCTCCCTCCGGCGGCGAATTCTTTTCGGACATCGAAAAGCTCGCTCCAATTCGGGGCACAGGTTACAGCAGCTTATAAATTGGGAGGGCCAGGTTTGAGATGCTGAACAACGGGAGGCCGGTTTTGAGGCCAAGTAGGGTTTGCAACCCGATTACGGTTAGCAAAATCAGCAATCGAGACGACGATCAGGATGGAGAGCCAAAAAACAGCGACTCCCACGACGAGGCGGACCAGGCTCTCGCTATGGCGCAAGTGCATGAAAAAGAAAACAACCAGGGAGGCTTTGCAGAATGCGATGGCGAACGCCACCACCGTGTTGAAGGAGCCGAGGTCAATAAAGGCTATGCCCGTAGTCAGCGCGGTGAAGCACAACAGGATTATCCAGATGGTAATGTAAAGTCTCTTCTTTTCGACGTGGGAAACAGTCTCAGACATTTTCAGAACCTCAGTAGCGGCCTCCGATGAGATAAAGCAGCGGGAACAGGAAAATCCACACGATGTCTACGAAGTGCCAGTAGAGTCCCGCGATCTCAACGTGGTTATAGCGCTGCGGCGAAAATGCGCCGCGCGACGCCATGATCATCAAGGTGATGATGATCCCGCAGCCGATAATCATGTGCAGGGCGTGAAGCCCTGTTAGAATAAAGTAAAATACCATGAAAAGCTCGACATGATGGGCATGAGGACCGGCGTAAGTGAAATTAACGCCCGGCGCCAGACCATTCAGATACTCGTGGCGCCACTCCATCACGAACTTGATAAAAAGAAAGATCAGGCCAAAGATGAGCGTTACAAACAGAAACGCGATCAGGTCCTTTTTCTTACCAAGCTGGGCCGCGCGGACGGCCAGAGCCATCGTCAAGCTGCTGCAAATCAGGACCGCGGTGTTGGTGCCGCCCCAAAGCACGCTGAGGTGATGGCTCCCGATCAGAAAACCTTGATAATGGAGGAATCGATAGATCGTGAGGCTGGCGATCAGGCCGCCGAAGAAGAGGACCTCCGTGGCTAAAAATATCCACATGCCCAACGTGGCGGCTTGGTGCTGCTGGACCGTATCATCGAATTGTTCGGCTACCAGCGTAGGATGCTCCGCTTCAGACAACTTCGTTCCTCCTTCAACCGGGGCGCTCATGGCTCAGTCCTGCGCCCATCCGCTGCCGATTAATCTCCGGCTTTAAAATCCGTCAGCAAATCCTCTACGAAACCACGGTAGGAACGGCCGTCTGGCTGGGGCTCTCGAAAGCATAGGCCTCCTGGGTAACGACCGGCGTTCTATCAAAATTGTGAACGGGCGGGGGCGAGGACGTCTCCCACTCCAGTCCTCTGGCTCCAAATGGATTGGGCCCGGCATCCTTTCCGTATTTGATCGACCAAATGAGATAAACCACTGGCATAGCATAGCCAACCGCCAGGATGGATGCGCCCGCGCTGGACATGATATTCAGAAACTGAAAGTTCGGGGGGTAAGTGGCATAGCGGCGCGGCATCCCTAAGAAGCCAAGGATGAACTGAGGCCCAAAGGTCAGATTAAAGCCAATGAAAATAATGAGCGCTGCCAGCCGGGCCCAATAGTCGGGGTAGAGCTTGCCGGTCATTTTGGGCCACCAATAATGTAGCCCGCCCATGTAGCCCATGATCGCTCCGCCCACCATGACATAGTGGAAGTGAGCGACAATAAAGTAAGTATCGTGAAGAAATATGTCCAGGCCCATGCAAGCGAGCCACACCCCTGTCAAGCCGCCTATGGTAAATAGACCAATGAAGCCTATCGCATAAAGCATAGGAGCTTCAAACGACACCGACCCCTTGTAAAGCGTCGCAGTCCAGTTGAACACCTTGACCGCCGACGGGATCGCCACAGCCATGCTCATCGCGGAGAAGAAAATGCCTGCGTATACCGATTGACCAGATACGAACATGTGATGTCCCCATACGAGGAAGGACACGATCGCAATGCCAAAGCTGGAAAATGCGACAAATCCGTACCCGAAGACCCTCCGCCGCGCAAGCCCGGCAACCAGCTCGCTGATGACTCCCATCGAGGGCAAAATCAGGATATAAACCTCAGGATGTCCAAAGAACCAGAACAGGTGCTGAAAGAGGATAGGATCTCCTCCGAGCGCCGGATCAAAAATGCCCACATGGAACAGTCTCTCGAGCACAAGAAGAACCATGGTGATGGCGATAACCGGCATGGCTAGGACGAAGATGAAGCTCGAAGCATACAGAGACCAGATAAACAGCGGAAGGCGGAACCAGGTTAAACCCGGGCAACGCAATTTATGAATGGTCACAATGAAGTTCAGGCCGGTCAGGATCGAGGAGAAGCCGGAAATGAACACTGCCAGCGCCGCGGATATGACGTGAGTATTCAGGTAAGTTGTGCTGAGCGGCGTGTAAAACGTCCACCCGGTATCCACGCCACCAGCAATAACCGAATAGAGCAAAAAGCATCCGGCGGTAACGAAAATATACCAACTCAGCAAATTTAAGCGTGGAAAGGCAACGTCCCGGGCCCCAATCATCATGGGGATGAGAAAATTACCCAAAACCGTGGGCACCACCGGCGCCAGAAAGAAGAAAATCATGACCGTGCCGTGAATCGTAAACAGCTTGTTATATGTTTCCGGCTGTACAATCGCCCCCTCCGGCGAGAGCAGATTGAGCCTCATCAGCGCGGCGGCAATCCCGCCCACTATGAAAAAGAATGTCGTTGTGAAGAAATAGAGCCAGGCGATGCGCTTGTGGTCTGTAGTCAGAAACCAGGATTTAAGCCCGTATTTAGCATTGAGATAATGAATCCGGTGCTCTTCCGCCGGCGGTTGTTGAAGCGTTGCGGCGCTTGCAATGCCCATTACTTCGTCTCCTTTACTGGTCCTGCCCCCTGCGCTCCTGGCGTTGTGGCCAAGGACTTAATGTAAGCGATGATATCCAGAATCTGATCCTCAGAAATCTGGCCCTGGAAGGTCGGCATAATAGGCGTGTAACCCGCCACGATCTGCTCCGAGGGGTTTAAAATGGACTCGCGGATGTAGGCGTCATCAGCAATCACCGTGGTCCCATCTGACAGCCGGACCTTAGAGCCGTAAAGCCCGACGTAGGGCGGCGCCTTGCCGGTTCCGTGGCATGTGATGCAACCATAGCTCTCATAAAGCTTAGCGCCCGCAGCAGCCATTGATTGCGTATTGTGCATGGCGCCGCTCAGCCAACTCGCGTACGCTGGGCGGCTCATGACGTACACCCAACCCCTCATTTTGGAGTGGAACGTGCCACAATACTGGTCGCAGTACAGGCGGTAGGTGCCTATTTTTGTCGCCGTGAACCATTCAGTGGTGTAGCGGTCCGGCAAAACATCCGTCTTAATCCTGAAGGCTGGAACGGAAAAGTCATGAATGACGTCCTGTGACGTGAGTATGAGTTGCACAGGTGTGCCAACAGGAATGTGCAGCGTGTTGATCTCCCGAGGTCCCTCTGGATGTTGCAGCTTCCACATCCACTGCTTGCCGATCACATAGATATGAACGCTATTCGCCGGCGGCCGCCTTTGACGCACAAACATCCGGGCGCCCCACACAAACAGGATAATCACAATAATTATCGGAATCCCGGTCCATAGGGTTTCCCATGCAGCCGAACCATGAATTTGCACCGGAATCTCGTCCGGCGAACGGCGGCGATATTTGATGGCAAAAACGAACAGTAGGATAAAGATCAGCGCCGTGAAAAATACAGATATGCCAATCACGAACCACAGCAGGAGGTCGACGTGCGATGCCATCGATGAGGCTTCTGGAGGTAGGAATGGG
The DNA here is from genome assembly GCA_050745645.1 of Terriglobia bacterium. Lineage (GTDB taxonomy): Bacteria > Acidobacteriota > Terriglobia > UBA7540 > UBA7540 > RH2-MAG17b. The sequence continues at coordinate 4,595 of JBOGJZ010000284.1, forward strand.
ATCAGGCACAACATTATTGCATCTCACCTCAATCGTTTGTCTCGCCGAGCGCCGCGAGGAGTTTCAATACAACCGCGATAAAGATCAGCGACTGAATACATTGAGTCCGGCAGTTGCCGCTGTCTTTGCAATATCCGGCTATGCTGGGGCCTGAGGGTGGCGCTCGCCACGAAGCAAGACCAAAACCAGCGTGCCGAGGCACAGGACCGTCACAATGGCCCCGAGCATCAGAACCCGATGAATAATCCAGTCATACTTGCCAGTCGCGGGGTCATACTGGCAGCAATACAGGATCAGTTGATCTACCGCCGATCCAATTTGGTTATCTGAAGCCTGCACGAGCGCCAGGCGCAGTGGCTCGGCTGGATACTCCAAGCCGTAAAAGTATTTCGAAATCTTACCTTGCGGCGTTAGTA
>JBOGJZ010000285.1:0-4249 GCA_050745645.1 Terriglobia bacterium
CAGCCGTTGTTTCCGCCCTTCGGTGAGCAGGGTCTTGCGCCCACACAAATGGGTTCGGGGTTCCAGCGTGCCGCGCTGCCGAAACTGCTGGCGCACGCGCCGCACCGCTGCGACGCACAAGCCGGAATACTGCGCGATCTCCTGGGTGCTCTTGCCTCGCTCGTAAAGTTCGAGAATGCGCTTGCGAACAGGAACAGGTATGGCTCGCATGCCCCCACCCTCTCACAAGCGTTCGCATTCTTCAAGCTACATTATTTATGGAAATGCTTTAGGTAACTGAAATAAGAGGTGCGTCTGATGGCGTCCATGTCATGCAGAGCGGAGCGATCTGTCCCCGGGAAGCATCTGCTTGCCGCATTGAAGCGGCAGACTTTAGATTCTTCGCTGCGGTCAGAATGATAGACCGCCGAATGGGTCACTTTCTTCGGTCACACGGAGCCGGCGCTAAAAACAAAATCGGGGGCGGCGTAGCGCCGTCCCCGATGTCCCGTTGGATTGTGAGTAGGCGCCACGGTCAGGGTTTTCTGACTATGGGCTTTTTACTTACCAAATCACCTTCAGCGCAAATTGAATCTCCCTTTGTGAGGTAGAGGTTGTGTCTATCTCGCCCGCACCGCCGATGGGGAGCCCGTTTTGGTCAAAAAGAGTGCTGTTGTCAATGGGAGGCTGAAATTCAGCCAGGTTGAAGAGATTAAAAAACTCGGCGCGGAACTGCACGTTGAACGACTCAGAGAGTCTCTTGACGTAGTTGTTCTTTACCAGTGAGAAGTCAAAGTTTCTTTGCGGAGGTCCCCACACGCTGTTCCGCCCGCTGTCGCCGCGAATGTTCAGGGCTGTGGGAGCAGCGTAACACTGCAGCTTCATGTAGTTATTTACATTTCCAGAGTTCACAGGCGTGCCGCACCCTGATCCTGGAACCCGGTTGGGCACATCGAAAGGAACCTCAGAGAGCTGGCCCAGCGGGTCGCCGCCCATCAAGGGAGTGAAAGGAACTCCGCTGCTGGCGGTAAAGATGCCGCCAACCTGCCAACCGCCCAGCGCCCACCTTACTGGCGAGGGACCTAACTTCGGAGAGGGAGCATCCCAAACGCCATTGATTTCCAGAGTCTGGGTAAGGGCAAAGTCTGACACGCCGCGGTTCAAGCTGTTGTCAAACCAGAACAAACCAGGTATCGAATTGTTAAAGGTGTCTCCGACGGCCGGGGCCGAGCCATCGTCGATGCCCTTGCTCCAGGTATAGGAGCCTTGCACCTGCAAGCCGTGGCTCATCGTTTTGGTAATTTGTGCTTCCAGCGCGTTATAAGTAGACCTTCCCGAAAAGAGCAGGGCTCTGATCAGACCTGCATTCGGATTTAACTTTGTTCCGCTTCCAATTGGCAATGGCCAGGCGTATCCCTGGGGGGTCAAAGTCGGCAGGACCATGTCAGCGTCTTCGGTGCGGAACGGGTCATGATCTGCTCCTGAGCCAATATAGCCCAGCATCACCGCCAGGTTTGGAGCAAGCTGGCGCTGGACATTGAGGGTGTACTGGAACACATAACTGCGTTTTGGGTTGGGATCGTAGAATGACTGGCGTAGCCCGGCAAGACCGAGCAGGTTGAATGTGTTCCCCGGGAAGCCGAAGGAGCCAGGAGGCAAGTTGTTCGCCACGCCTTCTTCAAAGTATGGAGCCGTGAAGACGCCCACAAGGTTGAACATGTAAGTTAAGGGGAGCGCGTCATAGACGCCAAAGCCGCCGCGAATGGCAGTCTTTCCGTTGTGGAACGGATCCCAGGAAAAACCAACCCGCGGCTCAAAATCGTGAAGAGTTGGATTCGAAAAAGTCGGGTTGCCTAGAAAAGGTGTTGGGGCGGTCAGCGTTTTCAGGACAGAGAGTCTGCCAAAGGGTTCATAAGGAACGGTGGCCATCTCGTAGCGCAACCCCAGGTTCACCGTCAGGTTAGGCTTTGCGCGCCAGTCATCCTGCACATAGGCGCCTAAGAGCGTTTGATGAATGCTGCGTCCTGAGAGAACGGAAGGAATGAAGGCCTTGAAGGTCGTCGCTGACTCGTTTGTCAGGAAAGAAGCCAGCGACCCGTAATTGAACGCGCCGTTGCCATCGGTAACCGCAGTGATGTTGTCCTGTATCCAGTTAGCGGAGCCGCCGAATTTGATGGAATGCGCCCCGCGGGTATAGAAAACATCATCGTAAAACTGGAAGCTGTTGAAATGGAAGTTGTAATGCGATGGCGCCCCTACGCCTCCGGTGAATTCCGTAACTCCGGCTATCCCCACGTCGGGGGCGGCGCGTCCGGGAACCGTACCGAGACTTAAATCCGCAGCAGCGGGATTAACCGCCGTGGTAGCTCCAATATCGGCAGGAACCCGGTAGAAGCCGAACCGGGCAGAATTGACCGCTTGCGGGCTGAAAATGTGGGTTTCTTCGATCATGGCAAGTTTTCTTCCCACATCGAACACTTGGTTCTTGTTGTTGAACTCATCAGGGGAACTGATGCCTGATGCATCATACAAAAACGTGCCAAACACGCTATCTTTATTCGAGATCGTGTGGTCAACCCGGGCGGTAACGTAATTCTCATGCGTCACATTTTGGCCAGAAAACGCCCAGTTTCCTGTATCTCCCCCTGGCAGGAGGCCTGCGTTCGGGAGGGGGAAGAAGGTGTTGATGAACTTCAGGGCGGCAGGATCCACTGTCACTGTGTTCGGAGTGCAGCCGGTGGATCCCGGAACTGAACAAAGATTGCCTGCACGGGCTGCCAGCGAGGGAGTCTTATCCACGGTAGTAACGCCTTCCGCCTGGCGTATCCCTTCGTAGTCAGCAAAAAAGAAAGTCTTATTCTTCTGGATAGGCCCTCCGGCAGACGCGCCAAACTGGTTGCGCCGAAAAGGCGATTTAGGAAGGTTGCTGAAATTCTCAAAGAAATTGGCCGCGTCCAAGGCATCGTTTCGCAGAAACTCGTAAGCATCCCCGTGAAAGCCGTTGGTGCCAGAGCGTGTAATGGCGTTAATAATCCCGCCAGTTGAATGGCCGTATTCTGCCGGGAAACTCCCCGTCAGGACGGAGAATTCTTGCACTGCGTCCACGCCCAGCGCGCCGCCTTCCGCATTCCCGGGCGCTCCGTTCGAATAGTCATTCACCGTGATGCCGTCCAGGCGGTAATTGTTATCTTCCACCTTCCTACCGCTTATCGATATCTGATTCCCAAAGCCACGCTGGCCGCGCCCTCCGTTAAAAGGAGGCTGCATTTGGGGATTCGAGACGCCTGGCTGCAGAGTCGCCAAGTCAGTCCAGGAACGGCCATTCAATGGCAACTGGCGCACCGTGGTGCTGTTCACCACGTCGCTTACCGTAGAGGAGGCCAGTTGCACGATGGGAGCCGCGCCCGTGACCTGCACGGTTTGCATCTGGCTTCCTACTTGCAGCGCCACGTTCAACTGCTGTGATTGTCCAACCGTCAAAGTAATGCCCGATCGCCTCACCGTCGTGAAGCCGTGGGAGCTAAACGTGACTGCATAGCTTCCCGGCGTCAGATTCGGCGCCGTGTATAAACCCGCTGAATTCGTTGTGACGATCCGCGTAACGCCGGTTGCCACGTTCTTAACGGACACTTGGACCTTGGGTATAACCGCCCCGCTTGGGTCTGTGACAGTACCGGATAATGTTGCCCCGGTCACCTGGGCGTGGAGTGAAACGCCGGTCAGAAGCACGAACGCCAATGCACCACAGGCCGCTATGCATGCCACGGCCTTTCTGAGATTGGGGAATACCATAAGCTGGATGCCCTCCTGGGACTTGGTATTTTTCAGCGAACTTCGGTCGGCAAGCCTTCGCAATTCGGCCAAAAAGCCGGATTGTTGTTTTTCGGACTACCCTGTAGAACCCTGTGGGAGGGTCTTTATCACGGACAGGCCAAACGCTAGGCTGTTACCCTGCAAACTTCTGAACTCAATATGTACCCTAATAGCGCCAGCAGTTGTCAAGCAAATGGATCGCGTGGTCAGGGTTCAGCCAAAGTCGGGAATCATTCGCCCTGCATGCTCTTCCCTTGTAGCACATCTATAATGGCGTCGGCGTTGTCAAGCAGTTTTTCGGGACACGTCCGCCGCCGCGTGCCGGGCGCGGGGTCAAGGGCGGTCCGGCGCTTGGAGCCGGACCGTTCATCCGAGACCCTTGACGCCGCGAACGGCGCACCCACCCTTGAATGGGGACGAAGCAGAGTTCGGAGAACGGAGCTTCGCCCCTCGAAGG
>JBOGJZ010000286.1:0-3897 GCA_050745645.1 Terriglobia bacterium
GGCCGGCGCATCAATATAGAGATCAATTGCGTTCACGACGGCATCCCGTTCAATGGCCGCATTTACTTCACAACTATTGACGGCCATTTAGTAGCGGTCGATCCAGAAAGCCTGCAAATTGACTCCGCAATCGATCTGAAGACGGTCGAGAACCCCGATAATGCTCTTCTCGGTTTTTGCCGCGGTATTTTGATCGAGGACGAAAAAAACTTTTGGATCGGTTTTACGCGCGTTCGCCAGACGAAATGGAAGGAGAAGGTATTGTGGGTCAAACGGACGCTTACCGCGCACCAACGGTCTACCCACCTCGCGCTTTATGACATTGAACGCCGGAAACTTTTGAAGGAAATCGATCTCGAGCGGTTCGGGCTCAACGCCGTGTTCAACATGCTTCCTGTCCCTGAACAGTAAGGGTTGAATCCGCGCATGCGAGGCTCCGTCCGCGCCGCCCATCCAGCCGCTGCTGAAAAACGTTCACGCTTCGTAGGAGTGCGCTTGACCTTCGCCCGGCGCGAAAAACGCGCGCTCAAGGTGCCAGCGGAAATCATCCAGATGGCTGAGCGTGTAGAGGCGCGGCAGCAACCACGCATTCTGCCCTTCGCGTACAGGCCCGTTCACGGTTGTGACTCCACTCGTAAATCCTATCTCGCGGCTTATCGCCGCAGTTTGCGGCGTGCAGTTCGGATCAAGCGCGGGGTGAGGATAGGAAAAATGCCGCACTTCCGCGCCCAGTTCTTCTTCCAGCCTCCGCTTCGATTCTGTGAATTCACGCCTTGCGTCCCCCTCGCTGATGAACGCCATATTCGGATGGCACAATGTGTGGGAGCCTACGGTGTGGCCCGCAGCGTGTAGTCTGCGCACGTGATCCCATTGCATCATGATCCCGTCCGGTGCAGGCGGCAGGCTTTCCAGGCCAGTTTCGATCGAGCGAACAAATTCTTCCTGAGCCGATCCTACGAGCCGGGCGCAGTTGCCGCAGGCGGCCAGAAACGCGGTCCGCCGTCCGTTCTCCTTCTCCAATGAGAAAGCAATTCCGTTGGCGGGCTCGCGCCAGATTTTTAACTGCGTCGTCCAGAACGCGCGCCGGAGGCGAATGAACCAAGGCAGGTTGCCGCCGTCGAGCGAGTCGACGATGACATAAAACGTGCCGCGAATCCCAAAGCGGTCGAGCACCGGCGCCACAATTTCATAGTTATCCAGATATCCATCGTCAAAGGTCACCGCCACCGATCGCGGCGGAAGACGTTTCTGGCCGTCGGCAAAAAGTAACACGTCCTCAAGTGTGACGGGATAGAACGCTCTCGCCAGCAGCTCCATCTGGCGCGTGAAGACCGCAGTTGAATGGATGTTTTTTACGCCGATCGTATCCGCGCCCGCTTGCGGATGGTCCTGAACTGAATGGTAGGCCAGAAGTGCGGCCGAAGGCGGGGCGGAGAGTGCGGCTCGCCGAGCCGCGCCTGTAACCAACAGCACCTTCTTTGCCCAGCGCTTTGCGATGCTTGAAACTGCCAAATGGCCTCCTGACTAGCGGCCCGCCCGCCGGAACCGGTAATCGCGATATTCCCCGGGATTCCCTTCGCGCCTCTCGCACGCCGCTAAGGCTATGTTCACCATTTCGCGCGCGGTTACGAAGTGCAGATGATAGGCTTTTCCACCCTGCTGTCCCGCCACCGCTTCTTCCAGAAACCGCTGCATGGGCGCTCCCAACATGGCTTCCTCGTGCCAGGGGTCCATTCCATGGCAGTGCAACTTGATAAAAACCCAATCCGGACGGCCTTGCACCATAATCGACGCGCGTCTCCACAATTTGAGCCGGTGCATCGTGGGAGGATTGGTTTTGGTCAAGGCGGCGTTCTCGATCACGGGCAGGCGCCGTCCGTTCCGGCGTTCAAAGTCCAGCGCAATTGGACCCTGAATGATTAAAGGAAAAATGCTGGGCGAGTGGCCGCAGCGCAAATCACGGCCGCGACGATGAGGGGCGCGCTGATCGAGCGGCAACGAGCATTCATAGAGGGCGTTGATTTTGGCTACCTGGGAAGGATTCGGAGCCGACGGCAAGGTGAAATCGGCATAGCACCCGGTATCAGCGAGAATCTGCATCTCGCTATCTACGCCACAGCCTCCAATCCCTGAATTGGCCAGCGCGAAGTTTCCGTGCACAAAAGCATAGCGTGGCGGTCCTTGGTCATCCAGCCGCGATAGGCAACCGTGTTTCTCGAGCGCATTGCGGAAATCCGTAAGCGCGCGCCGCGTGTTCCCCGGGCTGTCCGGCGCGCGCGCGCCGTGGTGCAAGTGGATCTCCACCTCACCCCAGCCAGCCCGGCAATGCTCGACGAGGCGCTCGATGAGGCCACAATCGTACTGCTCGGCAGGGTAGAAATAAGTGTGGGGAAACGGCCGGCCATCCTCGTCACGCCACCGGTCGACCAGCAGCGGATATTCCCGGCACCACCGCTCCAGGCGTTCTTCCTGCACGTCGCGGCTGGCGTACTGATCCGGCTTGTGAGGAATAATCGCCGGCTCAAAATGATCCGCTAATGCGACGATCAAATGCGGCGGTCCCCCGTTTATGGACCATCGCGTCGCCCGCTGCCAGAAATAAGCCGGAAGCCATTGCGCCGTACTCCGAATCTTGTTCCACGCACTCGCCATACGCTTCGGTCCGCCGCCCAGGCATCCTCGAACAGAGAATCCGCAGCAGGCAAGCTTGCTTGCCGCAGCTTTTGTTTTGGGCGCTTCTCCAGGTATTATATCGTCTCTTGCAGCGAAGCCTGTTAGCGAACGATTGATTCGCCGCTTGCTACCATGCCAGAACCAATTTGCGAGGTCAAGAATCGAAAGAGAGGCTGTATGCTTGGCGCCCGTATTTTGCTGCGCCTTTCACGAAATCCCAGTGCGCGGGACTACGCGGGCGGGACAGAAAATACCAGCGAGCGGGATGCGCTTTATTTCCTGCGCAAAACTGTCCCGGACTTAGTCAAACTCATCGAAGGCAAAACCGTCCTCGACTTCGGCTGCGGACGGGGGTGGCAGGCGATTGCGATGGCGAAGCAGGGGGCTGCGCGCGTCGTCGGGCTCGACATCCGCGGCCTGGAGTCCGCAGCGGAGCGAGCCCGCGAGGCCGGCTGCGCAGATCGGGTTTCCTTCATCAGCCGCATTCCGCCGGAAGCGGCGGAAACCTTTGACGTGGTTGTCTCCTGCAGCAGCTTCGAGCACTTTTCGGATCCTGAAGGCGCGCTCGCCGCAATGAGTCACGCTGCGCGCCCCGGAGGGATCGTGATTGTCAGTTTTGCCGAGCCTTGGTATTCACCGCACGGCAGCCACATGAACTTTTTCACCAAAATTCCCTGGGTCAACTTGCTGTTCTCAGAGCGCAGCGTGATGGAAGCCCGCTCACATTTTCGTTCCGACGGGGCGCGCCGTTACGAAGACGTTGAAGGAGGACTTAATCGCATGACGCTTGCTAAGTTTGAGCGGATTATGCAAGCAAGCGGAATGGAGATCGAGTCTTTAAAGTATTGGCCGGTAAAAGACCTGCCCCTAGTTGATAAGCTGCCGGTTTTGCGTGAGTTGGCGGTGGGAGCGGCAACGTGTATCCTTCGCAAATCAGATGCTTCCAGGCAGGCCTCGCGGTTACCCGAGCAGTGACCACTCGCATCGCCCGCGATCGTTTGAAGCAGGGGCAGTCTAGCAGTGTGTTTGATCCCGGCCCTTTTGTGAAGGCCATTCATCGCACAGGCAGCCCCTGGGGCGATCCATGCTAAAATTGAATGATTGCGCGTCTTTAGGGCAGCCTCCTGAGATGCTCCGGCCACATGTTACTCCCTGGCTTCCTGAGCTTGGTCGAGGGCAGGTGACGCCTTAACCCTATGATTTCGCATGAACCCGGCGTAGTTG
>JBOGJZ010000287.1:0-5035 GCA_050745645.1 Terriglobia bacterium
TTTTCCGCCTGTAATCCTTTCGGGCCTTTTGTAACTGTGAATTCCACCGAATCGCCCTAATTGAGCGATTTGAATCCAGTCGCCTGGATAGCCGAGTGATGTACGAAAACGTCATCTCCCGATGAGCGTTGGATAAATCCATACCCTTTTGCGCTGTTGAACCATTTCACCGTGCCCTGTTCTCTGTTGTTCATAGGTATTCCTCTACTGTTTGAGATAACTTGTTCTGCTCTCGCAACCACTCGCCATAAACAAAAAAAACCACAAATCGCTGAACGATTCTGTGGCCTCCGTCGTCACTGGTAACCGGTCACAAAAACTCATCAAGTTTTAACAGTATACACGGTTTGCGTCGAATAAACCATGCCGAATTGATCTCAGCGTTTGAAGAACTCGGTAGTGTTGGGGGTGGGTCTCAAAGTGGCCGGACACTGAAAATCAGGATGAAAATTATGGTTCAGAAGAGCAGGCAACAAAACGCAGGCTATTTCGGGGCAATAGCTACATCTGCCGCCCCAGCAACTCGCCACTTGCCATTCTGCTTTACGAAAAACTTGACAATCCGGTATGCTCCAGACGCGTGTGGGTTCGGTAAAGCAGCGCCTTTAATCACCGTACGATCGGTGGCAATGGCGAAGTTTCCGTACACCGCGCGTAATTTAAAGTCATCAGGAAAGGGGCCGATATTGGGACCGCGAGGAGCCTTCGCAACCACAGCCAAGAGTTCCGGTTTATCAACGACACGTCCGCCCGGCAGAACTATGAAAAGCTGGCTGGTCCATGCTTTCTTCAAAAAATCCAGGTCGTGATTTCGCGCGGCCTCCTCCCACTTTTGGTCAATTTCCCAAAGCTCTTTTTCGAGGCCGGTATAGCTTGCAGCAGCCTTGCTTTCTTTACTGGCTTCGTGGCTGGCAGCCGTTGATGAATGGAATCCAATGGGAACCAGGGCCGATTCAGCAACCCTCCACTTCCCGTCTTCCTTAACGAAAACCCTCGTGACCCGGTAATCGCCAGTGATGTCGCGCCCATAAACCTTAGTGCCTTTTTGCGTCATATGGTCGGTGGCTAGCGCCACGTTTCCATAAACAGCCCGCAGCTTGAAATCATCCCGGGTAGATCCTGTGCCAGGCTTTCGGCGCGTCTTAGCCAGCCTTTCCATCTGATCTGCCTTCGTGACTACCCTGCCGCCAGGAAGAATTTCGATAAAATGGGTGGTCCACATCTGATTCAAAAAAGCCATTTTTCTATTCTGCACGGCGTCCAGCCACTGCTGATCGAGTTTCCAGAGTTGTTGCTCAAGAGCGGCGCGGCTGACGGCCTCGTTGCTCTTTTTACCAGCCACCTGAGCAGCAGCATTCAGTGAAACGGCCAAAACTGCAACCAAAGCAAGTCGGGCCAATTTCATCGCCCATCTCCAAGATGAATTGACTTCAATTAACATGACGCTCCCTCAAACAGTTTCATGGTTTTGCCGGTAATAGCACAGATAGGCAGAGACCAAATCTTAGGCGCGAAACGAGAAAGTGGAAGAAGTCCGCGTTTTCGGCGGGGTTGAAACCCCGCCCTTCCGCAGGCGCTAACCCCTTCATGAATAATGCCTGCTAAAACGTTCCCAATATATGCCAAGGCTGCCCGGTTTAGCAATCCATAACCGCACAGGCTGTTTTCGGGCGCTGACCCGCCACCGGGCTCTTAAGATAGTTGCCGCACAGCCGCGGGTGATTCAAAGTGATCTGCCGACGTCAGCGAGAACCTGGCGGAACCACCGATGTCGAGGGTCCCTGTGCGTGCGCTCGTGCCAGTATACGGAAAATTTCTGGCGGGGAGCCCTGAACGGGAGCTCCAGGATCTGCAATGGCAACTGGCGGGCGAAGCTCGTTGCAAGCCGCTCCGGCACCGTTGCAATCATGTTGGACTGAGCCACCGCGTAGGGTATCGTCAAGTAGTTCTGGATGAGCAGGGAAATGCGAAGCCTCTTCTTGTGAGATGACACGGCTGCGTCGATGACGCGCCCGCTGCTGGTTCTGCCCCCCGCCTGGCAGCGCACGTGAGGAAGTTCGAGATACTGGCTGAGCGTCAACCGGCCGTGAGCGGTCGGATGATCCTGTCGCGCCAGGACAACAAGGCGATCCTGGAAAAGAAGCCTCGATCGCAGCATCCTAGGAGGATTGCACACCCAGCCCAGACGAAAATCGATTGTCCCGTTTTCGAGCCAAGACCGGACGAACTCGTGATCGGGTGTACGAATTTCGATATCGATTCCCGGAGCTTCCTGTTGCAAGCGCAGGATAAGCCTCGGCGCCAGAGCAAATTCAAGATACTCGGTAGCGGTCATGACAAATCTTACCCTCGCCGTTTTGGGGTTGAAATCCTCTTCTGCCGCCTGCAGGCCTTCGACGCCGGCAAGAATGTCCCGAATGGCTGGAAGCAGTTTTAGGGCGCGGCTGGTGGGCGCCATGCGGCCTTGCGTGCGGACGAGGAGCGGATCATCGAAGAGTTGCCGCAGGCGTTGCAGTGCGTGGCTCATGGCCGGTTGGCTGAGATCCAACCGATCCGCCGCTCGCGACACGCTCTGTTCCTCCATGAGGACTGCAAAGCAGCGTAAAGATGGCAGGTCGATACGAGTTAAATTCATCATGCGAATAAGTCTCATGCACGAATTTCCATGGCGTCAAGAGAAAAAGCGCCCTATTGTGTTGGCCAATTGTAATTTATAATCGTCGCCCGTCGAGGGACGCGGCCGAATATCTCTTAACGAAGGAGTGTTTCCGGTGTACGCAGAATACGAAGATGCTCTCAAGGCGATGACCCAGGCGGGAATTGGGCCTGCCGATCCGTTGACGACGCCGCTTCAAGAAGCGCGCGCCATCCAGAACCGATATTTCGCCTTTCTCGGCAGTGAGTTGCCTCTGATTGATCACTTCGAAGACGCTCACATCGAAGGGCCGGTTGAATCGATTCCGCTGCGGGTTTTCTATCCCGCCGGGACCGGTCCATTTCCGGTGGTCTTGTTCCTAAGGGGCGCCGGGTGGTGGGCCGGCGGGCTTGACTCCCATGCCCGCACTGCCCGGCTGATCGCGATCGAGAGCGGGTTCGCGGTATGCGCGGCCGGCTATCACTGCAGCCCTGAGTTCAAGTGTCCCGCGCAACTGAACGAAGTGCTCTGCGCCAGACGCTGGCTTCGCAACAATGCGGCGAGCCTTGGGCTTGATGGCGGCAACATCGTGCTGTGGGGCGAGTCAGCGGGCGCTAACATGTGCTTGGCGGCCAGCCAAGCGCTCCGCGATGACCGGGAGGATTTGCCGTGTGGCCTGATCCTCTTCTATGGCAACTTTGCGGGTCCGAGTCCGGCTTCCCGCCCGTATTCGAAATGGGTCTGGAAGCAATACCTGCGGGATCCTTCGCGGGCTAAAGACCCACGCGCTGTCCCCCTGCTCGCCGGGATGGGCGGGCTTCCACCCATGTGGCTGGGCGTGGGCGACGCGGATCCTCTGCTGAAGGACACGCTGGCGCTTGCCGAGAAGCTCCGCGCCGCCGCCGTTCCACACCAGGTGGTGGTTTATCCAGGCCTGCCGCATGCCTTCGCCATGTTGAACCGTATCTTCGCAGGCGCCGTCGAGGCCATTCGAGATGCGGCTCAATCAGCACAATCGTTTGTGAATACTGCGGCTCCGCAGCGCGACACAGCCGCAACCGAATGAAATGTCATGCTGAGCGAAGCGACATGTCCCGGCAAAGCCGGGAAGCATCTGCCTGCAAAACACAGGGGAAAGCAGATTCTTCGCTGCACTCAGAATGACAGCTCCCGGAAACCTGCTAAAAAACAAGGATTCACGATCTTGCTCCGCAGAGCTAATGGAGGTCACATGAAGAGGCGAACGCCAACCCAAGATGAAATGAAGCTCAGGGCTGCCCGATTCAAGGAGGCGATCCCAGCGAAAACTCGCCGCCTTCCGGAAAAAGGCGCCGCAGAGGACGCCATCGTTCAGCAACGCATGGCCGATATCTCCGCCAACAAGATGACTGCGGCCCAGAAGAAAGCCGCAGACGAGTTCCTCAGGGAACGAGGCAAGCCTCCAATGGGCCCCTTTGTTCCTCTTCTGCGCAGTCCCGAAGTAATGCTCTGTGTCAAAGCTCTGGGAGATTATCTCCGCTTTAAAAGCCCGCTGCCCCCGAATCTCAGAGAGCTTGCGATTCTGATAACAGTGCGCGAGTGGGCGCAACGGTTTCAGTGGCACTACCATTCGGAGCTCGCGATCAAGGCCGGCGTGAGTCCGGAAATCGTGCAGGCGGTGGCCGAGGGCCGGCGGCCGGCGAGGTTGTCCGGGGATGAGGAGATCGTCTGTGACTTCTGCACCGAACTGCTGCACAATCACAGTGTCAGTGACGCAACCTACGACAAAGCGATCGCAAAATTAGGGGAGCAAAACACAATCGACATGGTTAGCCTCACCGGATACTATGCGTTTAATGCCATGGTGCTGAATGTAAACCGAACGCCCCCGCCGAAGGGCGCCTCGGCGGCTCCCGTCTTCTTTCCAAAGTGACTGCGGGAAAGTGTGGGGTGGCAAGGTAGGTTTTTGGTTGCAAAAAATCAACAACCCAGAGTTTCTGCAAGACGACACTCTGCATTGCAAGATCGTGAATCCTTGTTTTTTAGCAGGTTTTCCGGGAGCTGTCATTCTGAGTGCAGCGAAGAATCTGCTTTTCCTTTGTTTTGCAGGCAGATGCTTCCCGGCTTCGCCGGGACAGGTCGCTTCGCTCGGCATGACATTTCATTCGGTTGCGGCTTGGCCGCGCTGTGCCCCCTGAAATTTCTTGTCTCATGGGTCTCATGGGTCTCCTTCGTCTCGTCTGGAGTTGTTAAGCTGGATGAATTCAGACTCAAGATGTGCTGAAACCATGGCTCTCATCTTTTGCAAACCCTGTTTCACCGGAAAGAGGCTGAAGGCGCAGGTCTGGCGCGCTAACCGGCCTCCAGGGGTGAAGAGGCGAGCAATGCGAGAAAACGCTTTGGAATCAATAAGCAGCAGAC
>JBOGJZ010000288.1:0-2283 GCA_050745645.1 Terriglobia bacterium
ATACCGCGCTTCAGGCTAAATTCAGCATGGAATTTTGTATTGCGTCTTTGTTGCTCTACCGCAAGGCGGGGTTGACCCAGTTCCGGGACAATGTAGTCAACCGGCCTGAAGTCCAAAACGTGATCAAACGCGTGCACCTTGTAGTTGATCCGCGGGCCGATGCTGCTGGTTATAACAAAATGAGAACTTACATTACGATTAAGCTGAGGGATGGACGTACCCTGACAGGGTTTGCGGACTTCGCCAAAGGAAGCCCAGCTCATCCGATGAGCTACGACGAGGTCGCCGCCAAGTTTCAGGACTGCGCTAACTTCGCAAAATGGTCCCGCCAGAAAGCTAAAGCCATCGTCGAGGCGGTTCGCGGCCTTGAGAACGTCTCTAACGTGAGCAAGCTGACCGCCCTCTTGGCTGCATGATGGCTCATGCCCCATGGGGTCAGCAGAGCTTCAGACGATCTCCACCTGACATCCTTTTACGAGCGATTTAAACTTCTGCGCGTCGGCTTCACTGCCCACAATTGCCCCGTAGTGCATAGGAATTGCGACCCGAGGTTTGAGAGTTGCTGCGGCTTCCGCAGCTTCCTCCGCCGTCATCACGTAAGTACCCGATACCGGCAACAGCGCGACATCGCAGTGGATTGATTTCATTTCGGGGATGTGGTCTGTGTCTCCGGCATGGTAGACGCGCGTTCCATCCATGGAGATAACAAAACCTAGACCTCCCTCGTCTTTCGGGTGAAAGGCTTTGCCGGGCTCTCGAAACTTATTGGTGTTATATGCGGGAACAGCTCTCACCTCGACGCCATCGACATCAACTTTTTGCCCAGCATCGAGAAAGGTCGTCTTTTTGGCCGTAATGCCCTTGAGTCCATCCTTGCACAAAGGGCTGGCGATGATGTATGTCTCGCCCGTGCACACCTTTTCCAGGTCTTCGCGGCTGAAATGGTCGAAATGCTCGTGACTCAGTATAACGATATCCGCCTTGTCATGACCCTCCAACCGGAACGGGTCTGTGTAAATGACTTTACTTCCGGCGATTCGGAACGTGTCGTGTCCCTTCCGTTCAATCTCGAGGTTAAGGATTTTCATAATCGCGCCTCCTGGTCACAAAATTCTTCCCGCGCGTCACGCCGGGTTTGCTCTAAGAATACCACCAGCCGATTAAAGCTCGGCGGGGGAGCCCCGCCTGGCGCGACAGCCATGCGCCGTTCACTCTTCAGCAAGAAGACCCGATTCCAACACTCGTGTTGTCCCGGACCCTGCGAGTGGTTCGGCGCTGCTCCGCGCATCTGAAGCGGTTTCGGACTGCGGTTCGTGGCTGCCGCCGTTCACGACGCGTGAAATGCCTGCCTGGAGCCGTCCAAAAACGGTTTGAACGTCCTGCGCCGCGTCTATAACTTCGAATTTGTACTCATCCGCCAGATTATCGAATTGGTTGAGCAGCAAGGTTTGATATTTCCGGAAGCTCTCATACATGTCCTCGCTCGCATGCAAATCCATTCCGGATTCCCAATAGTCGAACCCCCGGGAGAAGACCACCCGAGGAATGAGATCGTCTACGCCTATGCGAAGATAAAACACGGCGTCCGGCTTGAGAGCAAAACTGTAAAGGTTTCGCAGCCAAGGCGGGTCGAGGCCCCGCACCAGGGCGCGAGCCATCAGTGAATAGATGTAACGGTCGGTCAGAACCACGAAACCCGCGCTTAAGGCCGGGATTATCTGGTGGATGAGCCGGTCCGCGAAGTCCGTGGCATAAAAGAGGGTCAGTGTGACACGGCCTAGAGTATGTCCCTGCTTGGCTTTCTTGATGCCCTTTCCCGCCAGCTTTGACCGGGTAATTCCCGTGTCGACAACAGCGTGGCCCTGATGTTCTAACCACGGCCTCAGCAGATTGATCTGGGTGGAACGGCCGACGCCGTCGGTTCCTTCGACGACGATCAGCTTGCCGGTCAGCTCCGACAAATTCAGACCCGGTAAAACCACTCCGTAGGTTTCTCTCACGGCGCCACTCTCAATCTTTTGGCTTGCGCCAGCCTGGTTTTTACCAAAAGCCGCATCTGCGATTGCTGTTCCTCTATCGGAAGCGTAGCGTCAACCACAGTCAAGTCGAACTCCGCCACCATATTTTCGTACTCCTGCACGATCCGGCTCTGAAAGAGGCGGAAACTTTCATCGGTATCTTCGCTTAACTCCAGATCCAGGCCCGCCTCGTAATACTTAAAACCATTGCGGCTGGCGTAAAGGCGCTTTGTGGCGACATCAAGAGGAACACGGAAGTAAAAGG
>JBOGJZ010000289.1:0-4528 GCA_050745645.1 Terriglobia bacterium
GACGGCCTTGGGGTCCGTCACGTAATCCGCGTCGTCGTCTTCACGTTTCTCTCCGCTCCGAGACCAGTTCGCTGAACCGGTGCGGAGCAACGCGCCATCGACCACGAAATCTTTCTCATGCATGATGGCGCGGCTGGGACGCTTCACCCGGATGTGAATATTGCGCTGCCCGCGAAACGTATCCGTCGTCGAGCCGTAGCGGTACGCCCGCTCTTGCTCTTCCTCAAACTGCTCACCATCACGGTAAATGCGTACCTGAACACCTCGCCGCGCCGCATCCAGTACTGCTGCGGCCAAACGGCGATCGGTGAAGGCGTAAATTGCGATATCGAGCGACCGACGCGCGCTTTCAATCGCTTCATAATCCAACCGCTCCAGATTCTCCTTTGGCGAAAAGTGCTCCCCGCCCGGCACGCCTGAAAACGAAGCTAAGAACGGCATTCTGGGAGGGACTGCGCTTACTGAATGACTCTCGATAACCGGCCGCTCAAACCAGCGATAAAGCATCTCCCGGCCCGAGCGCCACAGCCATGAAATGACCAGCAGCGCGATGAAAATCTTGATTAAATGCCTCAGGGCCCATGTCCTCCCATTCGAAAACTGTCGCCGTCACTGCGGTTAACTCCGACGTCTGGCCGGGCTTGAAGATGACGGCCATCGTGTCCCCGTCGATTTCCGGCCGACCCGAACCACGGCCAAAGCACCGTCTTCAACGGCAAGGCCATCGATAAACAGAGCGAGAGCCTGCTGTACAGCCTCGTGCGCTGCCGTTACCGCTTCCCGCTACCCCATCACGGCTGCGCTACCTTCTGTTTAACCACGATGGGCGCGCTCAGCGTAAAATCGATGAGCGTCTCGGACGGAACATCGAGCCTCGGCTTCCGAAGTGCCTGGGCGATCCCGCCGCTGGCGGCGCCCACACCTGCCCCAATCGGCCGGGTCGAGTGGGACCCCGCCGCTATGGTCGCCCGTGGACTCGAATCTCCAGGGGAGTATCTTTAGGGAAGATCACATCCTGTCCGCGTTCCACAATATGGGAATAAACGGACCAGCCTGCTCCATAAAACGCAAAACCGGAACTGATCGCGCGTGAGTGCGCCGCCAGCCCAAGCAAGGTGCCTACGAGTCCGAATCCCGCCCCGCCCCTCACTGCGCCGCCTGCGAAATCCGGGCCTCTAACTTTTCCGAGCCGGAGTTCCCTCCGGTGCCCATCGAGCCCATCAAGTGATGATGTCGCCAGGACGACATCAATGGCCGGCGCGATGTAGTTCGTCTTGGGAGTCACGGCATGAGCCGCGCCTTCGGAATCAAGCTTTAAGTTCGCGGCTCGATCCACCTCCACTCCCTCAAGGTCGGCAACGACGGCTTGTTTGACCTTCGAAGGCAGCTCGATTTCCCGGAAGACAAACCGCAGTTTCCCGTTCCGGTCAAACCGCCTGGCAGGCTGTGCCTGCGTAACGACACCTTCAAGAGAAGTGCCTTGGGGAAGAATCAAGTGATGATCGGCTGAGAATAAAGGCCTCGTCACGACGGCTTTGACGGGAGCGCCTACGTGGATCGTGGCTGAACTGAGAGGCGATACCAACCTTGCATAGACGAGGCTGCCGCGCGGCACAGGCGATCCCACGGTTTTGAGCTCTCCGGACGGGTACTCTTTCGTTCCAAGTGTAACTGGACTCTGCAACTCTGCAATGAAGCTCATCCCTCGCGGCAGCGTCTGCCTGTGATAGGGCAGTTCGGCGACCAGCGCCGCCTTGACCCGTTGCAGCTTCCCCGGCGCCTTGATTTCCTGAATCACTTGCTGTTCTTGGCTCTTGACCCGTTGGCGAGTCTGAGCCACTGTCTGGCCGACCTTGCCCTTCTTCGAGCTGTTGTCAGTTCCCTTCGCTTCAAGGTGAACGATACTCATCGCTCTCTGAGACACAACCGTGCGGAGCGGCAGGCGTCTGCCGTCCTTCAGAATCAACGTGTCGAATTCGATGTGAGCCGTGCGTAATGGTGTGAAGTCACCATCCATAATCGCCATCGCCCGTTCGCGTTTGGGAACAGGATCAATGCGCGTTACCCGTCCCTCGACTTCAGTGCCCGCCGGCACGACAATCCGATCAAAAACGTAAATGGGTTCTGCCAACCGTCCCCGGACGGGCGCGCCAACATGCTTAATCCGCACTCGGTCTTCCAGCAAAACGTGCAGAGGCACACCTGCCTCGATGGTTAGGGGCAATGCATGCATTCCTGGAGCAAGGCTCCGGGCACAGACAGGTCTCACCAGGAGTAAGGAGAGCAGGCCCAGCATTACTGCACAAGCCGAATCGATCTTCGCGGCCATAGACAGAACCTCATCCCTTCGGGCCCGCATGCAGGCTCAGCGTCACCCACGGTAGTACCGCCTTCTAAGGGAAGCCTAACTCTCCCGGCTCGAACGTCCGGCAGGGTAAAAGGCCAGCGCTTGACCCAAAGGTCCTCCGTATCGGCATCGGCAAAATGATCTTCCCAAGTCCCTTTAGATCCGTTGTGCCGCCGCGCTAAAGAGGTCTCCCGCTTTCTCGGACATCGAGAAAATGTGAGAGACCTTAACGAGTCCCAATAACTTGTACTTGCCAATAGAGGTAAGGCCCGCTGAAGCCATACAACCACATTCCGAGCAAACAGGCTGCCCACCAAATTGGCATGGAACAATACGGGTGGCCAAGTCAGATGAAATGGTGGTAGTAGTCTTCGCAAACATGCATTCCTGGGGCGAGCTTGGGGGATGCAGATAACCGTCCAAAACCAGATCGGGCATTTCTAGTTTGGGGAAGGATTCGCGCAGGTGACCGAGATCATCCAGCGCGGTTTGCCGGTCCTGGGGGGTCAGTCGTTCCTGACTGTGGTCCCCCTCTTGAGGCGTAAAGAGGCTGAACCAGATTCTCTTCACCTCTTCGCGTTCCGACCAAAAGCTCGCGAAATCCTTCAGATACCCTCGGCGCTGCAGGTGCTCCCTAGTGAGGGTGCAATGAACATTCATCCGATGACCGGCGATGTGCTTCAGGATACGCTCGTAGGTGGCGGGAGAACGCCGCTTATCATGTTCTGGCTGCAATCCATCGATGGAAACGACCAAACGAAGATTGGGTAGATTCTTCCAAGCGGCAGGAATAGGACGAACGGCGCTGGTGACGAGTTGAACTTCGACGCCCAGGTCAGCCAGTTTGGGAAGAATAATGCTCAATTCCCGGTGACGAACCAAAGGTTCGCCTCCGACGATCGAGAGGTGGAGAGGGCGAAACTGGTGAATCAATCGCAATACGCCAGCGACTAATGCCTCATCCCTGAGGTCAGTTAATTGGCGCAGAGAACCCGCAGACCCTAAGTGTTCTGGCGCATAAGCATAACAGCCGGGGCATCGTAAAGGACACTCCCGTGTGATTTCGATTGATAGGAAAGGTCTGCGTCCATGCAAGATACTGCTCCAGACTCGAAAAACATCTGTGGGCGTCACTACCGTCTCCTTCTGTCATCGAGGGTGTAGAACAACTTCTCTCTGTTCGTGCCGGGCACGATTCATTCAGCCGGTACAGCCATCTTCCGTGAGCATTAAAGCCTCAGTTCCTCGGGAATACCTTCTCTATTTCCTGTGTGATGCCATCCGTCGGCGTTAGGTAGCCTAGAAATTCGGATAAAGACCTTGCTGAGTTGTACCGAGTACAGGCTTCCTGTCGCGATGAGCAGGTTAAGAGGAACCGCCTTCCTGAAGACTTCATGTTCCATCTGAGGCGCGAGGCGGCGTCTTTGAAATTCCAAATTGGAATATCTAAGCTTGGCGCTCGCGGTGAGCGGCGCACTCTCCGTTAGGTCTTTATGCAGCCCTCGACGAGCCCGAGGGCCTGCGCTACGAACTCAGTGACGGTTGGAAACTCGGCCTTGATCGTTCGCACGTGAACTTGATACCCGTTGGGAACGACAACCGGGGCAGGCGGAACTGGCTTCTTAGGCGCGCTTGCGGCTAAAGCCGCCAGCGGCGTGAATGGCTTGAGAGAGCATGCGCCCAGGTTTGGCGAAGGTCCCAGCGACGGCGCTCGAGCTGGCCGTAGACCAGCATGAGCAACGGGCGCATGGCTTAAGCCTGAATTGGCATTTGCCCCTTCAGAGGCTCTGGTCTGCGCTCGATGGACCGCCAGACCGCGCCACCTGACCGTGGGTGTAGCAACTGGCGCTGGCCTCGCTGCAGCGCCATCACTTTAAGGAACAAAGCGCGATTCGTCTCGTAGCCTGGGAACGGTCCCAAGGCCGCCGCAATCCGCGAAGACGTAAGATAGGCTTGGCCGTGCATGACGGCGGTGATGAGGGCGGCAAAGCCGCGGCCCACATCCGAATCGTATGCGAGTCCGTTCGCCATCAATAGCGCACCCAGGTTGGCGAAGCCGAGACCCAGTGGCCTGAAGTCGTGCGAATTGCGCGCAATCTTTTCCGCCGGGTAACTCGCATGATCGACGAGAATTTCCTGGGCCGTAATCATCACGTCTACCGCGTGCCGGAAAGCTTCGAC
>JBOGJZ010000290.1:0-2640 GCA_050745645.1 Terriglobia bacterium
CCATTGGCAAGTGAAAGCCGGCTTTTCGAAGCCCTGATGGACAACATCCCCGACACAATCTATTTCAAAGACCGCCACAGCCGTCTTATCCAAATCAACAAAGCTCTGCTCAAGAAATTCGGATTCCATGACTCCTCCGAGGCTATCGGCAAAACGGCGCTTGATCTGGAAGTTAACGCCGAACGGGCCCAGGCCATGATTGCAGACGATCAGGAGGTTATCAGAACAGGGCTGCCGCTGATTGACAGGGAGCAACGCGAGACCTGGCCTGGCCGTCCAGACACCTGGGCGTCAGTAACCAAGGCGCCTTTTTTTGACGCTGAGGGGCGCATCGCCGGCATTGTGGGAATTTCAAGGAACATCACCGCCCGCAAGCGGGCCGAGGAGGAACTGCGTCAGGCGCGTGAAGACCTGCAAGCCAGAGTCAACGCGCAGACCGCCGAGCTCCTGGCGAAGAATGCAGCTTTAGAACAGGAGATTGCGGAGCGCCGCCACGCTGAGGAAGCCGCGCTGCACGAAAAATCTCTGGTTAGCGCCATCATGGAGAACATCCCTGACGCGGTTTACTTCAAGAATATGCAGGGCAAGTATACGCGGGTGAATCAGGGATTCATTCGCAAGTACGGCCTCTCCGGTCCTTCTGAGGCGATTGGCAAAACGGTCTTCGATTTCTTCACCGGCGAATACTCCCAATACGCTCACGACACCGAGCAGGAAGTAATGAGAACCGGTCAGCCGCTCATCGGGATGGAAAGCGAGCAAACCTGGCCTGACCGTCCCGCCACGTGGGCATCCGTCACCAAGATACCCGTCTACGACCAGGAAGGAAATGTGGCTGGACTCTTTGGTCTTGCGCGCGATATCACCGCGCGGAAGCTGGCTGAAGCTGAATTACGCCGGGCAAAAGAGGCGGCCGATGCCGCCAACCGGGCCAAGAGCGAATTCCTTGCCAACATGAGCCACGAAATTCGAACCCCAATGAACGGCATCCTGGGCATGACGGAATTAGCCCTGGAGACAAATCTCACCGGCGAACAGAGGGAATATCTGGATTTGGTGAAGGCCTCCACGCAATCGCTCCTGGCGGTCATCAATGATGTTCTTGATTTCTCCAAGATCGAGGCCAACAAACTGGATATTGACCCGATCGAATTCAAATTGCGGGACAGCCTGGCTGAAACGATGAAGTCCATCGCGCACCAGGCTCACGCGAAAAGTCTTGAAATCGCCTGTGATGTGGACCCCGCCGTACCCGAAGATGTCGTCGGCGATCCGGTCCGGCTGCGGCAGATCATGGTTAATCTGCTCAGCAACGCCATCAAGTTCACTAGCGCAGGCGAGGTGGTGGTCCAGGTGAACCTGGAATCAGAGGCCGGCCCGGAAGCGGTCGCGCACTTCAGGGTCAGTGACACCGGAATCGGAATCCCAAAAGAAAAGCAAGAGGTGATTTTCGGCGCATTTGCCCAAGCTGACGCCTCGATGACCCGCAAGTACGGAGGCACCGGGCTGGGGCTGGCTATTTGCTCTCGCCTGGTTCAGTTGATGGGGGGGCGGATTTGGGTGGAAAGTGAAGCGGGCAGCGGCAGCAGCTTCCATTTCACGACGACCTTCGGACGCCCAAAAACAGCGATCACGCACCTCGCCGCCGCGGGAGAGGAATTGCTGCTTGGCCTGCGCGCGCTGGTGGTAGATGACAACGCAACCAATCGCCGGATTTTAGGAGAGATACTCACGCGCTGGGGCGCGAAACCGTCGCTTGCCAGCGACGCCAGGACCGCTCTGGCCATGCTCTTGCACGCATCGAATGAAGCGGTTCCGTTTGAAGTTGTGCTGACCGACGCCCACATGCCGGACATGGATGGCTTCACCCTCGCCGAAAAAATCCAGGAGCATCCGCAGCTAACCGGCGCCACCATCATGATGCTGACTTCCGGCGGACAGCGTGGAGACGCGGCCCGGTGCCGACGCCTGGGCATTGCAGCCTACCTGACCAAACCCGTCGCCCAGTCGGAGCTTCGCGACGCTATCCTCAAAGTGCTCGGCTGCTCCCCCCAGGCCGGAAGCGTTCCTCTCGTGACTCGTCACAGCCTGCGCGAAACCCGCTCCAACCTTAATGAGAATCACGAACCCAGCGGGCTTAGAATCCTGCTGGCCGAAGATAACGCGGTGAATCAGACGCTAGCCACCCGCTTGCTTGAAAAAATGGGAAATCAGGTGGTCGTTGCTGCGAACGGACTTGAGGCGCTGGCGGCAATTGAGAAGCAGGCGTTTGATCTGGTCCTCATGGATGTGCAGATGCCTGAAATGGACGGCTTGGAGGCTGTCTCGGTCCTCCGCCAGCACGAAAAGAACCAGGCGCGCCGGCTGCCGGTGATCGCCATGACCGCCCATGCCATGAAAGGAGATCGCGAACGCTGCCTGGAGGCCGGCATGGATGCCTATGTTTCAAAACCGATTGTCCGGCGCGCTCTGGTTGAGACAATTAACTCGGTTTTGTCCAGCGAAGGTGTGCTCAACGAGCGAGAGGGCGGGTGATCGGCCATGGAATGTGGCGCCTCGCCCCTACTACCCGGATCAGGCAGCGCCGGCATCTTGCCGGCAGTCACCCGGCCGTCATGTCCGCGACAAGGGCGAAGTGCA
>JBOGJZ010000291.1:0-1802 GCA_050745645.1 Terriglobia bacterium
TTGAGTTCTCGCCCAGTTCCCGATTCGATGCAGAGTTCAGGACTGACATTGATCCCCAAGGGGGCGGATTGCTCAACGCGGGTGTGACCTCACGTTTTTCCTCCCGGTCTTTCGATGTGGCGTTCACAGATTTTTTTGTGAGCCACACCATACTGCTGCCTGCGCCTGTGGCGCCGAACATACCGCTTACCGCCCTTCCCACGTTCAACCTGCTCGACTTGATGGCGAGCCACGGCGATCTGACGCATCGAGGATTGAGTGAGGCTTTCCGCATTGACTACAACCTGGCTCAAAACATCGCCGAGGATTTCGTTGGCCAACTCAGCTATAATTTCGGCTGCTTTGCTGTCAACGGGCAGATTGAGCGGTTTAACCTGGGATTCATACGCAACGAAAACATGTTCCGGCTTTCCATCACTCTTGGCAACATCGCAACGTTTGGCAGTCTTAAACCGGCGGAGCTGTTGCAACGGCAAATGCAGCAGATTCCATAGTTCGAGGGATCAACATGCCTTTTCCTGCTACCCGGCTCCGCCGATTGCGCCGCAACGAGGCGCTGCGCAGCTTGGTGCGCGAGACTGTAGTCAGCGCCCAATCGCTCCTCTATCCACTTTTCGTTTGTCCGGGATTTGGTGTAAAGAGTGAAATCCAATCGATGCCCGGCAACTATCGCTGGTCCATAGACCTCCTTGCGGAGGAATGCAAGACTGTGCGTAGCCTGGAGATTCCGGGTGTCATCCTGTTCGGCATCCCGGAGCGCAAGGACGCTGCAGGCTCCGGCGCCTACGATCCGGAAGGGATCATCCAGCGTGCGGTACGAGCAGTCAAGAAGGCTGCCCCGGACCTGCTCGTCATCTGCGACACGTGCCTGGACGAATACACTGACCACGGGCACTGCGGTCTGCTTAAAAATGGCGAAGTGGATAACGACTCTACTCTTGAATTACTTGCCCAAACGGCTGTAACGCAGGCAGAAGCCGGAGCAGACATCATAGCTCCGTCAGACATGATGGATGGCAGAGTGGGACGAATCCGGGCAGCGCTTGATGCGAGAGGTTTCGAGCAGGTTCCGATCTTAGCCTATTCGGCGAAATACGCTTCCTCGTTTTACGGGCCATTTCGCGAGGCGGCTGATTCTGCGCCCAAATTCGGAGACCGCAGGTCCTATCAAATGGACCCGGCCAACCAGCGCGAGGCTTTACGGGAAATTTCTCTCGACATTGAAGAGGGAGCGGACATCATCATGGTGAAGCCGGCCATGCCTTACCTGGACGTTCTGGCGCTTGCCCGCCATGAATTCAATGTGCCGCTCGCAGCCTATCAGGTGAGCGGCGAGTTTTCGATGATTACTGCGGCCGCCCGAAATGGCTGGGTCGATGGAGAGCGTATTATGATGGAGAGCCTGACCGCCATTAAGCGCGCCGGCGCGGACCTGATCCTTACCTATTTCGCCAAGGACGTGGCGCGGTTGCTCGGCAAGTAATCCAGTAAGGCCTACCCTCCGTCTCCCATGCCGCAACCTGACGTAAAGCTTACTATGGCTGTATCGCCTGCGCGCCAGGCGGCCTACCGCATTCTCCTTCGCGTGCAATCCGGCCGTGAGTTCGCGGTGGATCTGCTGCAAGGGCATGCGCTCGATCCGCTCAGCGATGCTGACCGGCGATTAGCAACAGAGCTTGTGATGGGCGTTCTGCGATGGCGCGGCGACCTGGACTTCCAGATTGAAAAACTGTCGGGCAGAAGACTCCGCTATTTCGATCCTGAGATCGTAGAAATCCTGCGCTTGGGTGTATACCAAATCC
>JBOGJZ010000292.1:0-7645 GCA_050745645.1 Terriglobia bacterium
GAGCTTATCGAATGTGTAGACGGCGCCCTGATCGTCCGTTACCCGCTTATTTTTGGCATCGAGCTGCTTCGCTTCGCGGCCGAGATGCACGTCTACGCCTTGGCCTTCAGTGTTGCGCCAGATGCTCTCGACGGGATCGCCTTTCCACAGGCCCTTGGTGAGTGGAGGCCGGTTGTAAGGCAGATGCGGTTCCGCGTTGATGATGCCAACGCTTCCCTCCGGGTCAACCCGTCGAATGCCTTGGACCGCCGAATCCGCTGTCATGCCGCCGCCAATGATGAGGTATTTACTGTGAGGCATATTCAGGTCCTCCGCGTCCGCAAGTATGTGTTTCCCATGATTGAGAACTATTACAGCTACAACGGCTGAGGCGCTTGGCGGATATCCCGGTACCGCACAGCAAGGCGTTCCGGCGGGACGCCCACTATATAAGCGCCCTGCACCCAGAACCAACTCCAAAGCGTGGGAAACAAGCCAGCATTGCGCCACCGGCGGCCGGATACCCAAACCGGCTCATTCAATAACGCCAGTTTCCCAACCTTCCGCAGACGCCGCGCAAATTCGTAATCTTCCAGAACCGGCCACGGCTGGTATCCACCGAGAGCTTCGAACACGCGGCGCCTGCAAAAAATCCCGGAATCCCCATAGAAAATGCCCGCGCGTCTTCGCCACCGGTTGAGGCAGGTGAAAACAGCCGCCGCCCAGTCGCCACCATCATAAACGACGTCGAAATTTCCTCCTAAGATCGTTGGATCACGCATGCGCTCTGCTATGGCTTCGAGACTGTATGGTCCCAGACGGACATCAGCGTGTAAAAAAAGTAGAACGTCTGCGGACGACTCCCGGGCGCCCGTGTTCATTTGTATTCCGCGCCCTTTTGGCGAGATCACAACTTTCGCGAACCTTGCCGCGATTTCTGCCGTGCGGTCGGTGGAATTTCCGTCCGCAATAATCAATTGCTGAGGCTTCATTTTCTGTAGGCTTTCCAGTAGTGCGCTGATTCCTTCTTCTTCGTTGTAGGTAGGTACGATGATAGAAATTGTGGATGATCGGAAGCTCATTCTGGCCACCTGAGCACTCCAAGAGTTTGCGCGGAAGGCCGTATCACCACTCAATTATTGATGATTACAGATCACAGTGGCAACTCTCTCGATAGGTGGTACGCCTGGAGGGATTCGAACCCCCGACCTGTTGCTCCGGAGGCAACCGCTCTATCCATCTGAGCTACAGGCGCATTCCAGTTGAAGTGTACCCTCGGCTATTGGAAGGGTCAAGACGGCGTTCCGGCTGATTCGCCGGCTCAAATTGCGGTGCAGTTAAGGTCAACGTCTTTGCCGTTTGCGAAACGACCGGACAAGAAAGCAGGGTTATTGGCAGAGCGCTTCGCGGCCTATCAGGTCATCGAGCGTCTCGCGCTGGCGAATAATTCTCGCTTGATCTCCCTCGATCAAAACTTCAGCCGGTCTCGGCCGTGTGTTGTAATTCGACGCGAGCACAAAGCCATATGCGCCTGCGGCGAGGACGGCGAGCAGGTCACCGGGCTGCGCCTCAGGCAGCTCACGATCCTGGGCGAGGAAGTCTCCAGTCTCGCAGATCGGACCAACCACATCGGCGCGGAATGTTCGGCTTTGCGGCAATCCGGAAACAGGCGCGATCTGGTGGAACGACCCGTACAGGGCAGGTCGTAGAAGATCATTCATGGCGGAATCAACAACGATAAAGTTCTTCACAGGACTGCGCTTGACGTACAGCACGCGGGCGAGAAGCAAACCGGCGTTGCCAGCTATTGACCGTCCGGGTTCGAGCAGCAGACGGTATGCGGCGCCGGAGAGCCGCGCCTCAAGTTGTTTCGCGAGACTTTCAAATCGGAGTGGAGCTTCATCAGCGTAGCGAATGCCGAAACCGCCGCCTATATCCAGGTGGCCGAGCCTAATCCCCTGTGAGTGCAGCGTGTCCGCCAGGGCGCGGATTTCGTCGAAGGCCTTAAGGAACGGGTCCACGTCGAGTATTTGCGAACCGATATGGCATGCGACGCCTACGACTTCCAAGTCGCGCCACCCGGCGGCCTTGCGGTAAAGCAAGAGCGCCTCGTTTTTGGGAACACCGAACTTGTGGATCGTTTGCCCGGTGGAGATATAGGGATGAGTCTCCGCTTCGACGTCCGGGTTGACGCGGATGGCGATTGGAGCCCGGCAGCGCCGCTCGCGAGCGCGGCTCGCGAGCAGGTCTAATTCACCCGCCGATTCCACGTTGAACATGAGAATGCCTGCTTGCAGTGCGGCATCAACTTCATCCCGCGTCTTGCCGACACCGGAAAACACGATGCGGCGGGGTTCAGCGCCGGCCTTTAGAACGCGAGCAAGCTCGCCGCCCGACACGATATCAAAACCCGCGCCCTCATTGCGGAGCAGATTGAGAATGGCCAGATTGGAATTTGCCTTTACCGAATAACAGATCAGCGATGGCAGGCGGGAAAGATGACTTGCCAAGGCGCGATAATTTTCCAACAGAGTTTGCCGGCTGTAAACGTATAGCGGAGTGCCGTAACGCTCCGCCAGGTAAGGCAGGGGAACATCTTCACAAAACAGCGTTCCAGCACGGTAGTCAAGATGAGGATTCGAAAGAAGAGTCATAGGCCGAACGTCATCCATGATTGACCAACTTATTAAGGCCGTTGAAAGAATCCATATTGTCATGCTGAGGACAACGAAGTGTCTGTCCTGAAAATTTCGGCATCACCTTCACGCGGCCTTCGGCCACCCTCCCCCCTTGGCCTTGGAGGAGGGGTGTAAGTCAAGAACAAGAAAGCCTGCCAAGCGACGTAGCCCTGCGGCCGGCTTCGGTCAGCGCCCTTTAATCATGAGCAATGTCTGGTCGTCGCGCGGCGGACGGTTCTCCTCGAAGGAGGTAATTGCTTCAAACACGCGCTGCACGATTTCCGGAACGGACTGGTGGGCGTGCTCGCGCACCAGATTCTCCAGGCGGCGATTGCCAAATTCTCGCCGTTCGGCATCGGTGGCCTCAGCCAACCCGTCGGAGAACATGGCGAGCAGGTCGCCTTTTTGAATCGTCAGGCTGGTTTCCTCATACTCGGCGTGGTCCAACAGGCCGAGTGGGACTCCCTCGGCGCGGATTGCATGCGCGCGCTTCGCCCGCACCAGGATAGGCAGCGGCATGCCAGCGTTCGCGATCCGCATCAGGCGCAGCTTCGGTTCCCAGATGCAATACGTCAGTGTAATAAAATGGCCATCGATCCGGCGTTCGAGCAACAGCGTGTTGAGCTTCTTCATCATGCTTGCGGGATCGAGCCGCTGTGGCGCAAGACTCCTGAGCGTACCCATCGCTAGCGCGCCGTAAAGAGCCGCAGGCGCCCCCTTGCCGCTCACATCGCCGATGGCGAGTATGTGACGGTCTTTGCCGGAATTGATGAAGTCGTAAAGATCTCCTCCCAGCTCGCGCGCGGGGCGGAAGCGAACGCCCACCTCGAGTCCCGGAATGGAAGGATTTGGCGACGGCATTAGGTGCATCTGAATTTCCTGAGCCCGCTCGAGGTCCCGTTCCATGCGCGCCTCACTGCGCACCACCCGTTCATAGAGCCGGGCGTTTTCAATGGCGATGGCAATCTGTGGAGCCAGAGTTGAGAAAATGCGGACGTGCTCCTCGGTGAAGTATCCTTTTTGCTCACTGACCATGTCCACCACGCCGGTCACCCGTTCGCGATAGATAAGCGGCACCGCCAGCTCCGACCGCATTTTGTCATCGACGAAAACAGCACGCGGGTCTCGCTCGACGTCGGACACGATCACCGGCTGACGCGACGAAGCCGCGGCACCTACGATGCCCTGTCCATAAGGAACACTAACTTTTTCCGGCGAGCTCTGATTCTGCTTCACCGAAATGACGGCGTTGAAGGTTCGTGACGTCTCATCCGCAAGCAGGAGTGCGAATCTATCGTAATTAATCAGCCGCTTAGTCAGCGTCGCAATCTTGCGCAAAAGCTCGTTTAGCACGAGCACGGAGGTGAACTCACGGCTCACTTCACTCAGAAGCTGCAGGGTTCGCGCCTGCCGCTCAGTGCGACGGTACAAACGGGCGTTTTCGATTGCTGCCGCGATGCGCCCTGCAAGCAACTCCAGAAGATTCTGATGCTGGCCGGTGAAAAAGTCAGGCCAGGGAGCTTCGAGATCTATCACTCCGATGACACGGTTCTTGAAAATCAACGGCACAGCTAATTCCGATCGCACGGCCGGCAGAGATTCTATATAAATCGGCTCCTTGCGGACATCATTGACCAGCACGGAGCGCCGCTCGCGCACCGCGCGGCCCACAATGCCTTCCGCCACCTTGATGCGGAGGTTGCGCACGGCTTCTTCCGGATGGCCGACGCTGAAACGGACGCGCAGCTCCTGAGTTTTTTCGTTCAGCAGCAGGATCGCGAAGATTTCGTAGTCGATGACGCTCTTGACCGTCTCCGCGATGCGGGTCATGAGCTCGTCGAGATCGAGGGTGCTGTTCAGGCGCTCCCCGGCCTGCAGCAGTAAGCTGAGCAGTTCCGTTAGCTCCAACGGTTTCGGCGGAGTTTTGACCATCTCGTTCATTACAATGTCTCAGTGCGTGATGCGGTCCTGGAGAATTGGTCCCAGATTCTGGCTGGCTCTGATGGGCGCCCTTTCAGAGCGGCGGCGCCGGGCCTCGGTAATCGCGGAGAACACAAACTATCAGACGTATTTTAACACAGGCGTGAAGCTCGTTTGGCGTGCGGCGGCTCAGCGCTGCTTTCCAGGGTCAACGCCGGAAGCGAGCTTCTGGTTAGGAAAGTGCGAGCAAGCTCCCACGCTCCAAACGGCCGCCCCGCTGCGGATGAGCGGCTGTTCGCATTATAATCACAAGACATGTTGATTCTGGCTTTCGATACCACGAGCGAATTAGGCGGCGCAGCCATCTTTAGCGGCTCTGAGTGCCTTGCCCAGACCCATCAGGAGGGAGCGCCGAGTTATTCCGTTTCACTGTTTCAACTCGTAAACACCGTGTCAGAGAAGGCCAGGGTAGCTCTGCGAGAGATTGATCTGTTTGCGGCCGCCAGTGGCCCAGGGTCATTTACGGGAATTCGCGTTGGGCTTGCAGCCGCGCAGGGATGGTCACGCGCCTTTGAAAAACCCTCGCTCGGAGTCTCCATTTTCGAGGCTATGGCGGAGGAGTCCGCGGCAGAAACGGAGTGGACGTTGCCGTTGCTCGATGCGCGCCGGGGCGAGTTTTATGCGGAACTTTTACGACGGTGTATGCCCCTAAGCGGCGGAGGGTGGGTTTTGAAACCTGGCCATCTGTCTTCAATGCTTGAGGCGCATGTCCCGGAAGGAGAGGCGGTAACGTGCATCACACGCAAAGAGGACGCCCCGGCTGGCGCGTTGCAGGCATTCTTGCCGCCATCCTGCCGATGGCGAAAAGTGAGCGGCTTTCTTGTTCCGGCTATCGCTCGGGTCGCGTTTCGATTGATTCAACAAGGCCGCCCGCCTTCAGCTACAGATTTGTCCGCTCACTACGTCCGGCGCACCGACGCGGAATTGAAGCTGAAGATCTGATCTGGCGGGCCGAGTGTCACGCAACCAAAATAGATGCCAGAGGATCTAACAGGCTGCTGAAAAAACGGAACCTGTCATGCTGAGCGCAGCGAAGCATCTGCTGTTTCTCATTGGAAACAAACAAAAGAAGATTCTTCGCTCTGCTCAGAATGACACCGCCTATGAATTTTTCAGCAGCCTGCTAAATCCCGCCCTTCACCAGCCAGGAAGTCTGAAGCCTTTCAGTGCTGCCAGGCGCTACGGGCTTACAGGCAGGCCAGCTTGCTTCCAGGCTTTGAAGCCGTCCTGATAGACCTTGACACGGTTCGGGTCAAAACCCTGTGCTAGCGCCACACGGGCCGCGGCGCGGCTGAACGCGCACACGTCATCCGGGGATCCACCCTGTTCGCCTCCTTCATAAAAGACCATGACTCTATCTTTCGGCAGCTCGTCTACACGCTGGCCAATTTCTTCCACAGGGATGTTGATCGCCCCGGCAATGTGGCCGGCGCTGAACTTGGAAGCTGAGCGAACATCAACAAAGACAGCCTTTTTCTTGAAAAGCTCCTCGGCCTTCGCCGTGCGGATCAGAGAGGGCTTCTGCAGCTTGGCCTCATCCGGACTACATGCCAAGGCAGACTGCGCTTGAATCTGCGCGAAGACCCCGCCTCCCAAGCCTCCGGCGCCGATCGTGCCGGCTGAATCCTTCGCGCCAGCGCCGCCAGCCATTGGAGTTGCCGGCTTTGGGCTGCCTGCCGAGCCAGGAGCGGCTGGAATCGCTGCCTGCTTTGTGAGTCCATGTTCGGAGATTTGCTGCGCGATGAGCTGGGAAAACTGTGCAGGATTCGGAGGTCCAACAATCATCTGATCCCCAATGAAAAACGTGGGCGTGCCGCGCACGCCGAGAGCCTTCCCGTCAGCTACATCTTGTTGAACTCGCGCCTTCATGCTGCCGCTTGAAAGGCATTCATCAAACTGTTTCACATTCAAACCGAGTTCAGCAGCGTAGCTCTCGAGCGCGCTGACGCTGAGGTCAGGCTGCTTTTCGTAAAACAGCTTTTCGGCTTGCCAGAATTGGCCCTGCTGCGCTGCGCACTCGCTCGCCTCCGCCGCCTTCTCCGCCTGCGGATGAACGCCGGTCAATGGAAACTGGCGAAAAACGAAGTGCACCCGGCTGCCGTACTGTTGCAGCGCATTTTCGACGGTCTGCTGCGCCAGGCGGCACATGGGGCATTCAAAATCGCCGAACTCGACAACGGTTACCGGGGAGTCGATATCTCCGGTGGCGTGACTGTCTGGACGCACCAGTCTGGTTGCAAGCGCCTCAGCGGACGCCGGCTTCACGGGTGCGAGCTCACCCGAATGCGAAAGGCGAACGAAAGCGGGAATGCCCACGGCGAGCGCTACGAGAAACAAGACAAACTGGCCCCGGACGGCGTTCAATGCCGAAGCGCCCTGCGGGGGTTGAGGCGGCCGCGCCACGCGCCATATGGCAAGGAGCAAGATTAGCGTCACGACGATCGCGGAGAGCACGCACCAAGCGCACCAAGCGTGCACCGCGAATGCCTCTATGCCCGTTAGTACCAGCGAAACGATGAATCCGCCGCCTGCGACCAGCAGAATCGCATAGCGGAAGGGAGTGAAGAGTATTTTGCCGCCCAGGGTTTCAGCAACGCAAAGCAGCGCAATCCCCCCGTAGAGGGCTGCTCCGTAAAGCGGCAGCGGCAGCCCCCACAGGTGAGCGTAAGGGCTGGCGCGCACCACATCGCAACCAGTGCCCAGGCAGACCAGAGGGTGAGAAGGCGAGGTGTAGACCCACCACAGATAGAGCGAGTCAAAAAGCCCCACGAAACTCAGCGCCAAAATCAGAAATTTTCGCATTGCGTTGATCCTATCGCCATCCGGCTGGCGCTGGAATCAGTCGAGGGCTTGAAAGCTCAGGTAACATGCTATCCACAGTCGCGGGACGCTGGCGCAGCGCTAAAACGTTTGCGATACCGTGAAGCCAGCCATGCCGTGCGGCTCTGTAAAGACCTGCCGCTCGAAGAAGGGGAGCGCCGAGTCATACGTGGCGATGTTCGGAAAAA
>JBOGJZ010000293.1:0-5490 GCA_050745645.1 Terriglobia bacterium
GCACCAGTTGGCGAATCCAGAATGCAGAGAACTGACCATGAAGTCATCCCCAAAGTATCGGACTCGCCGCCCATTGTCAAGCCGGCGGCGCGAGAGACACGCTCCTACGGCGCCTTGGCGAAGGCCGCGGGGGTGGAGACCGGACATATCACGTGTTAACAGCGCAGACCATAAATTTTCTGCCCACAAATCCTCGCCATCCCCCAGTTTCGGGGTTTTCATAAGCCGCATTCGCCACCTCGCCCGGCCGGAGGGGCGGATTGTGCCAGCAAGCCCCGTCCTCATCCCGCGATTCTCCTCCTGAATTAGCAACTGCCGCAGAGTTTCTGGAACATGAAACTCTGCGCTACACCTGCTCCCTCTCGCGTTGCCTTCAACCCGAATCGGGAATAGGGAGTTATCTTTATAACTGCTTGAGCTTCCAGCACTTGCTGGGTTCATTTTGACTCTCCCCACCGCCTTCCACTTGCAGCACCAGACTGGCCACGCCGGGCGCGCCGGGGTGAGCTTCGGGGGACCGGCATAAACGGAAGCGTTGATTGCGATCAAGGGTGTCCATAGCGGCTTCAGCATAGCAGGCCGGAAAGCGCAGATGGAGACCCATGAGACGCCTGAGACAGTTTTTTCCGCTTCGGCGCAGGCGGGAAACTGGGAGATGGCAAGCCCGCTCAAGTTCATTTCACTGCGCCGGATGCATGATTATTTTATCGACCCTCCAATTGGTCATGTCGGCAGCGTAGATGATGTTCTCGTTCCCCTGCGAACAATCGATCTCATGTATCCAGCCGAACGTTCCGTTGATCTTGCCCCGCTTACCGAATTCGCCCAGGATATTGCCATTGAGGTCGAGCTTATAGAATCGCCCTTTGAATCCGTCGGCGCTGTACAGAACCTGGTTAGGTCCCGGAGTAATACAGATCGCCCACGGAGCGCCAACATTGGTCCATTGTTTCAGGAAGGTCCCGTTGTCGTCGAACACCTGAATTCGATTATTCTCGCGGTCGCCTACGTAGATGTTATTGTTGGCATCGATCGCGATAGTATGCGGTGTGTGGAATTGTCCCGGCGCGGTCCCTCTGCTTCCCCACGCCTTCACAAACATGCCGTCTTTATCGAATTCAGCCACCCGTGAGTTGCCGTAGCCGTCGGTGACAAACATATTTCCATGAGAATCCCAGGCAATATCTGTTTCGCGGTTGAACATCCAGGGTGGAGGAGTAAACTCCGGGTGCGCGCCAGGAGCGGTTTGCGAAGGCTCGGGCCTTCTGCCCAAGTTCATTAAGACGCGCCCATCGGGGCTGAATTCAACGATCATGTTGGAGCCCTCGTCGACAGTCCAGATGTTACCGTGAGGGTCAATTCGCACTCCGTGAGCGAAGACGAATGAATACAATCCATGTCCCAACTCGCGGATAAATCTTCCGTCGGGCGCGAATTCCAATAGCCGCGTGCGCCCGCTTCGCGTGTAAACATAGATGTTTCCCGCTTTGTCAACTGCGACGCCCGGCACCTCACCCAAGTACAGGTTCGGCGGCAGCTTGAGCAGATCAGGAACTACGGTGTAAGGAATCTCCGGTGGTGATTGTGCAATGCCAACCAACGGCGCCAGCAAAAAGACCAAGAGCAGCCATGCTAAACGTCTCATAACAATCCTCCGATAAGAAGCTCCGCCGCCAGGGCGGAGGGCAAACAGTATACCGTGGAACCTTATCGCGTGACTTTGCAAAATGCAACTAACGAACCGGCAGCCGGCCGATTTGGTAGAGGCAAGTTCATCTCGCCAAATGGCGGCGTAAAGCCGCCGCTACATCAAATTGACCCACGACCAACGAAACCAGTCTCATATCCCGGTCATGGCTTGGATGCGGGATCCAAAATTAAACGATTCTCTGTCTCTTTTTCCACCGCCGCGCGGGAAAAAATCATCGGGAAATAGCGCACATGATCCCACAGCCCGGTCAAATCGGAGTAATGCAGGCTGCCGGGCTGACCACTCTCACCCGGAACGTTTACCGTGACCGAGTTGTCCCAGTCGCTAAGGTCGATAATCTCGCGATAGCTGGGCCCGCTTACTTGTTGAAAGTTATTTCCTCTATAATACGCAGCGTTGACCGTGTACGAATCCCCCGGCCGGGGCAGCGGTCCGCGGTCGAACAAATCCCTGGCGCCCGGCAGGAGCTCAAGAGGGTGGTGAAACATCACGGTATGGATACGCCCCCACGCCCATTCGGCTTGGTTTGGCCCCTCAAGGGTGTCCATTCGATCTACGGCCTTGTGCAACGCATCAAGCAGCAACTGGTTCCTCGCTGCCTCTGGCGCCGGGCCAAATGTCTGTGCGTCCGGATGCTCCAGGTGATCGAGAATAACTGGAAGCGGAACACGCCCCGCCATCACGCTCCACGCTTTTTCGGGCAACAAACGGTGAGTAACAGCTTGCTCGATCTCGGTTAACCACACCTCGTAGAGCGCCGCCGCGGCCGAGTCACGCTCAACCGCGCCATTCCACCCGAGCAGAAGCCGCACGTTTGGGTCTTGAGAGTCGCCGGCAACAGAAGCAAGCAGCTTTGTGAGATACCGCGCCGGGAGCGGTGAAATATCGCCCTGCAGGAGTTCCATATCCTCCTTCGTGATCTTATGGCCGCTCGTCGCGTACTGGCTCAGTAC
Source organism: Terriglobia bacterium (assembly GCA_050745645.1). Lineage (GTDB taxonomy): Bacteria > Acidobacteriota > Terriglobia > UBA7540 > UBA7540 > RH2-MAG17b. The sequence continues at coordinate 2,665 of JBOGJZ010000293.1, forward strand.
CTCCTTAATGCGATTGGCGCGGTAAGGCGGCACCCACGAAAAGCCGACCTTGTAAGGATAATTCTCTGGAATCATCCGCTGGTTAGCCGTGACGACAAAGCCTCTCACAGGGTTGAACTGATGAGGCAGTTGAGACATGGGCACCCAACCTGCCCACTCGTACCCTCCGTCACCGGGCACGGGCAGCAACCCGTTCCAGTTTTTGCGGATGGGTTCCATGCCGACCGAATGTTCTCCGATGTTGCCATCGATATCGGCGTACACGATGTTGTGGGTTGGCAGCTTCCAGCGATGCACGAAATCCTCAAATTGGGTCCAGTTCTGGACGCGATCCAGAGTCAGGCAGGCCAGGTACCCGGCCGTACCAGGCTCCGCGCCGACCCAGCGCAGAGCCAGCGCCCGGTGAGTGGCAACGTCTTCCCACAATACGGGACCGTGCCGGGTAAACTTTAAGTCCACCACAACGTCTGGACGGCCTCTCACATGAAACGTGGTCTTCTCCACTTCCATTCGCGCCCAGCCATTTTCCGTCTTGTAGCGCAGGGGATCATTCGGATCGAGCGTCTCGAGGTAGAGATCCTGCTGATCCATGCCGAAGATGGTCCAACCCCAAGCAATATGCTGGTTATGTCCGTCTTCGATGCCTGGCGATCCAGGCTCGGTGGCCCCAATCACGTCCCAACCGGGAGCGACGAGATGGATAACGTAGCGCAGTGATGGGATTTTATCGACGGTGCGGTGAGGATCATTGCAAAGTATCGGCTTGCCGGTCGCAGTCAGCTTGCCGGAGACCACCCAATTGTTGCTGGCCCATTTGCCGCTGCCTGGCTCCTCCAGAAGGCTGAGCGGCTTGGCCAAATCCGGCGGAAACGGCATGGCGCTATCACTCCCTTGCAGATTCTCCAGGAGTTGAGGAGATAGGCCGGAAAAGTTCACGCCCGGCGCGGGGTTAAGAGTAGTTGGCGGGTCAAAACCGAAAACACTGGCAGCCTTCCGGGCGCCAACAAGGTTCACGAGCTCCGCATGGAGAAGCTCGGCGAGAGAATTATTGGTCATCGGAAACCCAGCCATGCGGGTCAAGACATCCTCGGGTTTCCAGGGTTCAGGAGCAAAGCCAGCCAGCCGGAATGCTAAGGGGAGTCCAGGGCCGCCTGGCGCGGTGCACCGGGCGATGTAAGCATTAATGCCTTCGGTGAAGGCATCTATAATCTGTTTCGCATCGGGCGCATAGCTGGCGTATTCAGCCGCCATGGAGCCACGATAGGCAAGTAACCTGGCGTTGATGTCTCGCTGTAAATACGCCGGTCCAAAAACCTCCGCCAGCCGGCCCTCGCCCACCCGTTTCCATAGCTCCATCTGAAAGAGGCGGTCCTGGGCGGTGACAAATCCCTGCGCAAAAAAGAGGTCGTGCTCGTTTTGGGCGTAAATATGCGGCACTCCCCACCGGTCCCGCAGCACCATGACCGGCTTTTCGAGACCCGGGATATTGAGCGTCCCATGAGTCACTGAAACTGAGGTTTCAGCTTCTGCCTTGAGCTGTGCTGGAGAGAGGGCTTGCAGAAAAAGACTGCGCCGAATCCAAAGCCCCCCTGCCAGTGATAAAACACAGAATAGTGCAATAAGAAAGAGTTTTCTCAAGACATCCTCCCTAGGACTTCAAAAACGGCGCATGGCCCATCGATTTCTTGGAAATCTTGATAATGAGGCGGAGCGGGCTAGTGGGAGCCGGTCCGGACCTGAAAGCACTCCACTGGAGCTTTGCCTGCGGCATCAGGGCCTTGAAGAGTAAGCCGTAAGGCGCGTTCAAACCGGCGGAGCATGCGCGTGTTTACTGAGTAGCAAGCGCTTTACAAATTTGATCATTCGGCCGGCTTAAGGTTCAGGTGGGCTGATCCGAAACCCCAAGTCAGACGTGAACTGCATCCGCTACCAGATCACCTTGATTGCGAACTGAATCTCCCGAGATGATTGCTGTGTAGAAGTGATCGCCCCAAAGCCCGGCACCGCAGCTCCGGTCGCGTCGATAGCCTCGAGGTTGTTCTCAGGGGGCGGGGCAAAGTTGGCGCGATTCAGGATATTGAAAAACTCCGCCCGGAACTGGATGTCAAAGTTCTCGGAAATTCGAGGAACGCGATTGTCCTTGAGCAGAGAAAAATCCAGATCAGCCAAACCCGGACCGACCATGATGTTGCGCCCCGCGTTGCCTAGCAGATTCCAGCACTGCGGGAACGGCACTGGGACTCTGCCACCTGTCGGAGAGATCGGCGGGTTGGGATCGCAGTTTGCGCTCCAATAACCCAGGCTGGGCGCGCTGGGTATGGTAAAGCAATTGGCTTTCACGTAAGCGTTTGGATTGCCAGTATTGATCAGCGGTTTGCAAGCGGAACTCGCGACCACGTCCGGCACCTGCCACGGTTCGCCGCTGAGCGTACCTTGAGGGTCTCCTTCCTGGCCCAGCGTCGGAGTGAACGGAACACCGTCGCTCAACGAAAGAATGCCACCCAGCTCCCAGCCTTTAGCGAGCCACCCAGCAGGACCGCTCAGAGATTTCGGCGCCGGGACGTCCCATAAGGCATTAACGACCAGGTTGCGTCCTACGTCGAAGTCCGCCAATCCTCTGTCAAGGTTCAGATCAAACCACGGCAGGTTGCTATACGATTCTGAGTAGTTATCGCCCGCGAAGCTTCCGGAAGAGGTATCAATGGTCTTGCTCCATGTGAACGAGCCTTGCAGTTGGACGCCGTGGCTCATTCGCTTCACCACTTCAGCCTGCAAGCTGTTGTAGGTCGAGTAGCTCATCCACATCGTGGTCTGTACCAAATTGGC
>JBOGJZ010000294.1:0-8579 GCA_050745645.1 Terriglobia bacterium
CCCCGCGCCGCCGCGCCGCCTGCTATGCCAATCTCTCGAAGGCCCGCGAAGCCGCCTGCGCCCCCGGCCGCCCCTCGGCTCGCGGCCGCTTCTGCCACGGCCTCTACAACAAATCCCTTCGCCGCAGCCTGATCCATGCCGGCGAATCGGAAGCGGCCTTTGACGCCCATCTGCAGTTATTTGTGGAAGCCTTCGAAGCCGGCAACCCGGACGAAGTGAAGCTGGCCCGCGGCTTAGGCGAGATTGTCTGGCGGCGCTGGCGGGCGATGCGCTGTTTATCAGATTGGGAAGCGCGGAGCCTGTATGGTCGGCTGGGCTTGTTGTCTCCCACGCCGCAGGCGGCGGCTGCGTTAACCGTGAGCCTCCACTCCGTGTTTTACAAGGCGGTGGGCGTGCAGCAGAGCTTGCTCAAGCTCAACCGGCGGCTGGAGCGCGTAGGCCGCGTGTTTCTGGTGCAGCGCGGCGGCGATGCCTCGGACTTCCGGTTCAACGCGCCGCGGCGGCCGCGTGAATGCGAGATGCTGATCCATCCCGAATCGGCGCTGAGCAATCCGTTTCTTTCTTCCCGCATGATTCGGCAGTCGCTCGAGGCGCAGCCTCGGCCAATGGCCCCATTCAAGGGCTGGGCATGGAAGCCGGTAGCGCAGAGTTTGGGTATTTCAAACTCTGCGGTTTTTCCCGAACCAACAGCCGCAGGGTTTCACGAAACTCTGCGCTACCAACTGCCGGAAAATTATGCGCAGCACGTGGCGCGTTTTGCCGCCGCGTTTGGCCTGACGCCGCCGAAGCCGCCGGAGGGGGATGACGGCGGCGCTCCATCGCCGGGCTGGGCGGAGCTCGAGCGGGTAGCCGAGCTGGCCTGGAAACGGCTGCCTCTGCTCGCGGCGCGGGCCGCGCAGGAAGAGCAATCCTTGAAGCAGTTTCTGGAAGCGAATCGCGGCGCTTCGCCGCGTGAATTGATCGAGGCGATTCTGGCGCTCGTGGCGGGCGACGCCAAGCTGTTCATTGCCGCCTTTAAGTTGCAAGCGGCGTTTCAGAATGGGTTGCACGCGCTGCTCGAAGCTCGCTTCGGGCCGCATCCGGATTTCGACGTGTTCAAGCCCAGCACTCGCCACCAAGAAGAAGATTTTCTGGACAATCTGCTCGACGCCCTGGCCGGTGACGGCGATGAGGATGACCACCCGGGGTAGCCACGGTCAGAGCTTTTCATGACCGTGGGCTTTTCTTTTCGTTTGGGGCAAAGGCCCACGGTCAATCACAATACGATTGACCGTGGCTACCCACTTTGATTTTCCAAGCAACCGCCGCAGGGCTGAAAAGCGAGCCCTGCGCTACAACGAACGGCTACCGCTGCAATCGGGAATCGGCAGCGCTGCGGCCTTTGATTTTCCAAACAACCGCCGCAGGGCTGAAAGGCGGACCCTGCGCTGCAACGAATGGCTACCACTGCAATCGGGAATCGGGGGCGGCGCCGTGGTTACAACTTGACTGACCGGGCTGGTTCGGAGAGACTTCTTGCTGCTCACCAACCTCTCGCAGGAAACAGAGGCTGGCAGGCACGGTCAATTCCTTCACCGAATTGACCGTGGGTTTGTGACCGGAAGGAAATCCGAATTGCACTGACCATGGCTGCCTTGCTCGCTGACTTGGGACAAAACCGTCAGAGCCTGCCCTGAGGAAGGCGAAGGGATACCGGCGCTACGGGATATTTTCAGTTTCGGAAAGAACTTGGACTCTTCCCTTCGCCCAGGATGATAGACGAAAGATCACTTTTTCAGCATCCTGACCAGCTCGGCCGCCGATATCATTATTAGAGAAAGCGAGGGGATATCTCCCGCCTCGCTGCGAGGCGGTGATATCTACGCCTCCGTTCCGCGCCGCTCCAGGCTGCGGAACGGCTCGCGAGGACGCGAAGCCGCATGGCCATGAACGAGCCTTTCCTGAGCGTCGTGATCCCCGCCTACAATGAGGCCTTGCGGCTTGAGAGATCTCTAGCGTGCATCCGCGAGTACTTGGCCGGAAAACAACTTTCAGCCGAGGTTATTGTCGTAGACGACGGATCGACCGATGGGACGCCGGCCCTGCTCGCCAACGCCGTCATCGAGTGGCCGCAAATTCGTTTGTTCTGCAATGAGCTGAACCGCGGCAAAGGATATAGCGTGCGGCGCGGAGCGCTCGAAGCTCGGGGAACCTATGTGTTATTTACCGACGCTGATCTTTCCGCCCCGATTCAGGAGACGGACAAGTTGCTTGACGCGCTGGAATCATCCGGCGCGGAGGCGGCAATTGGATCCCGCGCTCTCAACCGGAAATTAACCGGCGTGCGCCAGCCTGCGATTCGCGAATGGAGTGGAAGACTGTTCAATGTACTGGTTCGCGCCGCAACCGGACTTCCCATCCACGACACCCAATGCGGGTTTAAACTTTTCCGCCGCGAAGCCACCCGGCGCAGCTTTGAATTGCAACGCACTTCGGGATTCGGCTTCGATCCAGAAGTGCTCTTTCTGATCCGGCGGTCAGGCGGCAGGATTCTGGAAATCCCGGTGCGGTGGGACAACGATCGCGCCACGAAAGTGCGGCTGCTGATCGATCCGGTCCGCATGTTTTGGGATCTGGCGGCCCTGCGCTGGCGCGCCTGGACCGGAGCCTACCCGCGATGAGCGCGCAGCGCAATTGAACGGAACGCGACTCATGCCTGTAACCAGCCAGCCCGCGCCGCAGCGCTTCATCAACAAGCAGGCGCACATCAGCGTGCAGCGCTACTTTGAAATTTCTCTGCTGCTCATGCTGGGCACAAGTTTTTTAACGCTTGCCTCGACGGGGAGGCTGGACGCTGTTTCCATCATTCTCTTCTCCGCAGCTCTAGGCGTTAAACTCTGGAGCTACATACGGGGTGAGTCAGGTTACCGGCTGGGTTCCCGCACTGTCACGCGCCTCTCAGTCCTCTACCTCCTCTTTTTCCCGCTGGATATTCTCTTTCTAGCCCCAGGACCGGCCCTGCTTGACCGGATGCTCGCCGCCACTGTCCATCTGATCCTTTTTATTACAGTCATCAAAATCTTTTCAGCGCGGCGCTACCGGGACTACGGATATCTCGCGGCTCTCTCGTTTTTGATGATGCTGGTGAGCGCGGTGCTCACCGTGAGCGCGAATTACCTCATCGGCCTCGCGCTCTACGTGCTGTTCGCCATCTCGATGTTCATCAGCTATGACGTAAAGCGCGGCATCGAGATGGCTGAAAAGGCGCCCCGAGGCCCCTACCCCAATCCCGCCAGAAACCGCGTCGAAATCGAAAACTCACTGGGGCTGACGGCTTTGGCGATGACGGCGGGAATCGCCATAGCAGCCTCTGTGCTGTTTTTTGTGATTCCCCGCTACCACACGTCATATCTCACGAGTTTTACTTTTCAAACTCAGAACGTCACCGGCTTTTCTGAGAGTGTGAATCTGGGCGCCATCGGCGCCATTAAACGCTCGAACCTGGTCGTGATGCGAGTCAAAGTGGCAGGCGACCCCCGCAAATTTGAAGGGATTCATTGGCGCGGCATCGGGCTCACGAGTTTTACCGGTAAAACGTGGTATGACGAAAACACCGCTCAAATGCGCTTGGGACCGGTTTCGCCAGGGCGCTTTGTGCTGCCATTGGAAACTGGCTGGCGCAACCGCCCTCAATCCCTGGTCAGATATCAGGTGCTGTTATCGAGCATCTCCACAGACGTCTTGTTCGCGGCCGCGCAGCCGCGAGAGATTTTTGGCAATTTTCCCGCGCTCAGGATTGACGAGACCGGCTCTCTGCATGACCCACAACACCTGGGCGCGCCCATTGGATACACTGTGGTCTCAAATATCGCGCTTCCCCGCCCCGGTCAGTTGCGCCGCGCCGGCAATAATTACAGCCGGGAAATCCGCCTCCGCTACCTCTCTCTCCCCGGACCTGACCCCGAGCTTGATGCGCTCGCCCGGCGCGTAACGCAGTCTGCATCGAATAATTACGACCGAGCGCTCGCGGTGCAGAATTACCTGCGGGGGAACTACGGATACACCCTCAACCCGCCGGACATCGAACCCGCTGATCCGGTAGACAGTTTTCTTTTCAAATCGCGCAAGGGCTACTGCGCTTATTTTGCGGCCGCCATGACGCTGATGCTTCGCACATTAAAGATTCCCGCCCGGGTCGTGAATGGATTTCAGACCGGGACCTACAATCCTATCGGCCAAGACTTCATCGTGCGCGCCCGGGACGCGCATAGCTGGGTTGAAGCGTATTTTCCCGCCTACGGCTGGGCGCCCTTCGATCCCACTCCAGCCGGCCCCAGCCAAGCGGCTGGCTGGACCACGCTCGACAACTACCTCGACGCTGCGGGTCTGTTCTGGAGCGAGTGGGTCATCAATTACGATTTTGCGCATCAGGCGCTGCTGGCGCGGCAAGTGAACCGTAACTCGCGGAGGCTGCAAGTGGAGGCGCGCCTGCGCTTCAGCGAATTTCAAAAGCAGGGGGCGTTCTGGGCGTTTCGCGCCGAAGAGGGACTGGTCAAGCACCGGGTCGCCACGGTACTCATCCTGGTAGTTGCATGCCTCCTGGGCTGGCTCCTCGCGGCAGGGGATCTGCGAACATCCGATCTTCGGTGGAGGTGGACTTGGAGGTTTGGCGGCCATGACCGGCCGGTTAATCCGCACGAGGCTGCGCGCTGCTATCAGGAATTTCTGAAAATCGCCCGCGCCAAGGGCTTTCAGAAGCGCCCCTCTGCAACCCCCCTTGAATTCGCCAGCGCTCTGGCCGCCTCCCCGCTCGGAGCGGGCGCGGCAGAGTTCACGCAGGCATATAACGCGCTTCGCTTCGGCAGCCAGCCAATTTCCCGCGCAATGCTTCGGGCTATTTTCAATCAGCTTTCGAGATCTGAGGCCAAGTCCACCGGAAGCGGCCCTTGACAAAAAAACCATCGCCGCATGATTTCAGGTGACTGGAAAAGGACGGCGTTCCGGCGAAACACGCCGAATAACTGCAACGTTAAACGGCAGGTCTTAGGTTCAGCTTCCGCCGCATCATGCCGCCAAGCCCAAGCAACCCGGTTCCGAACAGGAGAACTGATAAAGGCTCCGGCGTGGACGCGGGAGGGCTGTATCCAGACTGCGAAACAATAGTCGCATCTGGAATCAGCTTGCCTTTTGCGTCATACACACTGGCCCCCGTTATGGTTAATGGATCAAGATAGTCAGAGGTGGCGGTACACATATCGCCGGAAGCCAATTGGGAAGCAGAAAAGGCAGGGCATACAGCCGCGGCGCTCAACTTAAAGCTAAAATCCGCGCCGCCGCCGCTTACCGGCGTCACGATCTGCACCGTGGATGGCCCGCTTGGGAGAAATCGGCTCAAACCGCCCGATCCGGCAAAACTCTCTGTACCCGGGATTGAAATCTCAGCGAGCGCGGAGGAACATGATGACGAACTGCAAAGGGGTGAACTGGAGATCAGTTTCGCCCCATCTGCACTCAACGTGAAAACTACCGTCCCGCTGCCCAAGGCGGTCATGATCGTTCCACTTGGCACATCGACGGTATCACTGTAATCAAGCCCGGCTTGAGCGATAGCCTCCCAGTTGGTTTGTCCGACAAAACTGGGGGGCGCAGATGCGATTTTAGCGATGGCGCCGACGGTTCCTGTAGAAAGAGAGCCCGCAGCTTTTGTGAGCCCGCACGATGCGGTAGGCACGGAACTGTTCGAACAGCTGACCAGCGCCATGCTATTCTCCCCTGTTTGTGCTGACAAAGTAATGCTGTCAGCCTGGGCCCCTGTTGGTTGCAGGCAACAGAATGCCAGAGCCAACATGATAGAAAGCAACGCATTGTAAAGGTCTGACCTCGGAGATTGAGCCATGGATATCCCTCCTCTTAAGGTTCGTGACCAAAATATGACCCAAAAAGCTTTTCTTGTGCGGAACTTGATGGTGCAAACTGTACAGCCGCGCCTGCACTAATACAAGTCGCAAGATTTCTAATAACCATCCAGTCATAATTTCGAGTGGGCAGCGCGCGGTCAGCGATGCTATTAACGAGTATGTGCGGCGCCAGAGTCTTGGTCATGTATTCGTCAGCATGATCACAGCGACTTTCGAGGAGCAAGAGTGGAGGATGGGCTGCTGCAGGATTCGACATCATCACACCTCCTCCTCTTCCTTGACCCGGCAGGATCATTTGCCTAGAATTCAAGTTTGGCCGCGAATGACCAAGTCGTGCTGCACTCATACGATAATTTACGACTTGCAATACAGGGAACAAACACTATGCAGCTTGACCTGCTTTCTATTGCCGCTCACCCGGATGATACCGAGCTTACTTGCGGCGGTACGATCATTAAAATGGCCCAGGCCGGTTATAAGGTGGGCCTGCTGGATTTGACTGCTGGCGAATCGGGGACGCGCGGCAGCCCGTCTATTCGAGCGCGGGAAGCGGCCCGGGCGGCGCGCGTGATGGGCCTTGCGCATCGCGAAAACCTGGGACTTCCTGACGCGGCGCTGGAACACTCCCGCGACTTCAAGCTCAAGATTGCAGCCAAGATTCGAGAGCTGCGCCCGCGCGCCGTGATTCTGCCTTACTGGGAGGGCCGCCATCCTGACCATTACACGGCCGGCCAGATCGGCTACGAGGCGTGCTTCCTGGCCGGCCTCGTGAAGGTTCCGCTCAAAGGCGAGCCATTCCGGCCGCACAAAATCATCTACGCCACAATGTACGCGCCTTCCGTCCGGCCCACATTCGTGGTGGATATCACGGAGCAGTTTAAGTTGAAGTTGAAAGCCATCCTGTGTTACTCGTCCCAGTTTTCACCGCAGAAGGACACGCAAAATCTCTTCCCTTCCCGCGCCGGCTTGTACAATCGCGTAGATTCTCTAGCGGGCCACTTCGGCTTGATGGTCGGCGTGCAGCATGGCGAGCCATTTATCGCGCGCGAAGTCGCTTTGGTAGAGGACGTGGTAAAGCTGCCGGTCAAGTCGATTTAGCGCTTGGATAACGGGTCAGTTGGGTCGATGGTGAGGCGAGTTTATCTCGCCAAATGGCGGCGTAAAGCCTCTACGTCAAGCAGTGAGGCGGTGAGTCCAGCGATGGTACACAAACCATGCTGCGGCAACGACGGCAGCGGCGACGATGACTCCATCGAAGTGATGGAAGTAAGGTTCGATGCGCGGCCAGTTGGCGCCCAGCCTGACGCCGGCATAGGCGAGAAGCCAGCACCACGGCAACGAGCCGAGAAACGTGTAAATGTTAAATCGAACGAAGTTCATGCGTGAGACGCCGGCAGGCAGAGCGATGAACGTCCGCACAATGGGCAGAAGCCGGGCAAAGAACACCGTCCAGTTGCCGAAGCGGGCGAACCAACGGTCCGCCAACTCAAGGTCTTTGCGAGAAACCAGTATGTATCGGCCGTATTTCTCAATCAGCGGCCGCCCGCCCGTGGCGCCGACTGCATAGGCTATAATAGAGCCCACGTTGCAGCCGAGCGCGCCCGCCACGGCAACCCATGCCAGCCGGAATCGGCCCATGAAAACTAGGTAACCGGCAAACGGCAGCACGACTTCTGAAGGAAGCGGGATACACGCCGACTCGATCGCCATCAGCCCGGCGATGCCCGCGTATCCGCCACTGGAAATGACGGCCGTTATGAAATGGCCGAGCAGGTTGAGGAAAGTTGAAATCATGAGCCGGTAGGTGGAGCAAGACAGAACGCCGGCGAAGGATCGACCATAATATTACCCCTCAATCAGTACGAATCCTGGCAGCCGGGCGCCTTCGGCGTCCCGCTGGACTTTCAGGCGGCGCACTTCTTCTTCAGGGCCGCCGGCCTTCCTTAAGATGGCATACACGTCCAGAAGCTCACGATAGGTCTTGGTGACGAGCCACTCATCGCCGCCCTCATCTGAGCGCCAAATCTGTCCTGGCCTAATCTCAGGAACTGCCATCGCATCCTTCCGCTCGAAACTGGCCGCCGCCCGGTATTCTCCAAACTTGAACTGGCCGGCGCTATCAGCGAAGTAAGTTCAGAACCTGGTCAATCTCGTCATTCGTGTTATAAAAATGGGGAGAAACCCGAACCAGATTTCGCCTGGCCGATACCATAATTCGCTGGCTGCGCAAAGATCCAGCAACGGCCTCGGCATCCATGCCCAGTGTTCCCCGTGGATAGAAGGACACAATGCCGGAGCAGTGTTGTTCCTCCACGGGCCCATATAGGCGAAATCCGCGCGCCTGCAACCCTTCTCGCAGCCGCTTAGTCAGGGAAAGGATGCGATCGGCGATGGCGTTGACCCCGATCCCTGAGATCAGGTTCAACGCCGCCCCTAGGCCGTAAATTCCAGCAGTGTTCAAAGTGCCGCATTCGAAGCGGCCGGCGCCTTCCCGCCATACCGGATCGCCTTGGGTAAAGCTCAGCCAGCCTTTAAAGTTGGCCCAGCCCACAGCCCCCGGCTGGAGCCGGTCCAGAACATCCCGGCGGACGAAGAATAGCCCGCAGCCCTCCGGACCCAGCAGCCATTTATGGCCGTCGGCAGAGAGCCCGGCGATTTTAGCTTTCTTGACGTCGAGTGGAA
>JBOGJZ010000295.1:0-2717 GCA_050745645.1 Terriglobia bacterium
GGCCCAAGCCTTCGGCGCGCTCATCCGTGAATCCCCGGCAGCGTTCACGCAGTGGATGATTTCGCTCGATTTTGCTCTCGGTCCTTCGAGCGAAGTCGTCATTGCGGGAGAGCCGGAGGCGCCGGAAACGCTCGCCATGCTGCGAGCCTTGCGAGCCGGGTTTCTTCCCAACAAAATTGTGCTGCTGCGGCCTTCGGGCGTGGGCGGCGCAGAAATCAGCCGCCTGTCAGCGTACGTCGAAAGCATAAGCAGCGCTCAAGGCAAAGCAACTGCTTACGTCTGCCATAACTATCGCTGTGACCGGCCAACGGCCGACCCGCAGGAGATGCTGAGATTATTGCGAGGGGCAATGCCTTCCACGGGGAACGCCACAGCCGGAAAGGTTTAACAGGTTACTGAGCAAGGTCCGCACACGTCATCTATGAAAGCGCAGGTTTCATACAGGGTTCTTGCCCAGCGCTTTCGGGTAGGCGGGCCATTTTTCAACCAGCTTGCTAAGGAGCGCAGCAGATCCTACTGCGATCACAGTGAATGAGAGAACAACGCGCAAGGGGAACCAGTTTCCTGGATGAAGCAGGATGGGATAAATGGCAAGGGCGACCCCAGGAGGGTGATAAGCGCGGATGAGATTGATGACGCCAAAGGCAACTACCGCCGCAAGGACCGCCATACCGAGCCCTCGCGTGAAGAGGCTTATGATGGTCCCCACCGAGGCGCCAGCAACCGATCCCACAATCAAAGCGTAGGGTTGAGCGATCGTAGCGTCCGGGAGGAGAAGAAGAATTGACAGCGTCGCCCCAAAAGGCGGTACCAAAAATAGGCCAACTTTATCAGACTGAAGACCTGCCAGCACGCCAAACATGCCTGCCATCCAGAGGTAGCCGGCCATGTCGAAGGCGGGCGCGGTTCCCCATGACCGGATAATTCTGGAGAAAAGGTTGCGCATAGGATCATCACTCCACACGAGCAATCCATCCGCCGCCGGTCACCTCATCGCCGTCATAGAACACGGCCGCCTGGCCGGGCGTGATGGCGCGCTGCGGCTGCAAAAATTCCACCGCGACTTCGTTGTCCGCGAGCGCCCGAACGCGCGCGGGCGCCGGAACGTGCTTGTTGCGGATGCGGACGTTCGCTTCCATCTCGCTGCCTGATTCGGCAGGGTGAATCCAATTAACGTCGCGCACGCGAAACTTACGGCGGAATAACTCTTCGTTGCGGCCTACCACGACGCGGTTCCGCTCCGCATCAAGCTCGATGACGTAGAGGGGCGATCCCGTAGCCACGCCCAGTCCCTTGCGCTGTCCTATGGTGAACTGATGAATCCCGTCATGTTCTCCGAGCGCACGGCCATCCGTAGTCACAAGTTCACCCGTTGATTTCGCGGTTTGCTGCTCCTGTTCGGCCAGATACTCGTTGATGAATTCGCGGTAAGATCCCGTTGGCACAAAGCAAATCTCCTGGCTGTCAGGCTTCCCGGCTACCGGCAACTTCCTGTAGCGGGCGATGTCGCGCACCTGTTCCTTGGTCATCTCGCCGAGTGGAAACTCGGCCGTGGCTAGCTGCGTCTGGGTGAGGCCAAACAGGAAATAGGACTGATCCTTAGCTTTGTCGAAGGCGGCGAATAGCCGGTAGCGGCCAGTGACTTCATCGCGCCGGATGCGCGCGTAGTGGCCCGTGGCGATGCGATCGGCGCCGATTTGCTTCGCCGTTTCCACAAACTGCTCAAACTTAATTTCGGTGTTGCAAAGGCTGCATGGGACGGGCGTTTCGCCGGCAAGATAGCTCTTGACGAACGGGCGCACAACGTCCTGCTCAAAGCGCTGCTCCATGTTGATTACGTAGTACGGGATGCCGAGGAAGCCGGCTACGCGCCGCGCATCGTAAACGTCATCCAATGAGCAGCACCGGCCGGCGGCTCGGCCTGACTCCATGCCTTCCCGCAGACCCAGCAAGCGCGGAAGGCGGCGCTGGTTCCATAGTTGCATCGTGAGGCCCACGACAAGCGGGCTTCCGCTGTCGCCAGACGCCGCGTGGCGGCTGGCAAGCAGTGCGGCTGTGGCGGAGCTATCAACTCCACCGCTCATGGCGACGGCGATCATGACAGTTAAATCCTGAAAGCGGGGTGGTGGTGCGGCGAAGATGCCGCTAGCCTATTGCGAGCGTCTGAACGCGAGCCGGCTCACTTTGCTCATGCGGCGAGAGCGAGCGCAAGCGCTCGACGACCGCCGCAACCGCATCGACTGCGGCATCGACATCTTCCGCAGTTGTAGCGCGGCCGAGGCTGAAGCGCACGGTAGAGCGGGCCTGCTCGCGGCTCAGGCCGATGGCGGCGAGCACGTGCGACGGTTCGAGCGATCCGGAGGAGCAGGCGGCGCCCGTGGAGCAGGCGAGGCCTGCGAGATCGCAGGCGATCACGAAACCTTCTCCTTCGATGTGGTCAAAACTCAAGCTGGAGGTGTTCGGCAGGCGCGGAGCGTGGGCGCCGTTCACTTGGACGCGCGGCACGCGGCGCAGAATTTCTCCTTCCAGCCGGTCGCGCAGCGCGCCGACTCGCGCCGCTTCTTCCTTCATCTGTCCGGCGGCGAGCTCCGCCGCTCTTCCTAGTCCGGCGATGCCCGGCACATTTTCCGTCCCGGGGCGGCGGTCGCGTTCGTGATGGCCGCCGTACATAAGCTGGCGCAGCGCAGTCCCCTTGCGCACGTATAGCGCTCCTACGC
>JBOGJZ010000296.1:0-11769 GCA_050745645.1 Terriglobia bacterium
GGCAAAGGCGAGTTTTCGCCTCGCGTTTAGTTGCGCTTGAAAGCCAGTCCGGTAAACTTCAGCAGAATCTAGCTGCCGCGCAGAACGAATGTGCCGGCGCCGCGCAGAAACTTGAGATGTTGGAGCGGGAGCGGGCCATCGCGGCGGGGCGCTATGAGGGGATCGAAGAAGGGTTTAAACCGCTTCGGGAGCGATTGGCCGCGAACGAGCTCGAGGCTGAGCGGCTACGTTCCCGCCTGAGCATTGCCGGTCAGCAGCGGGAGGCCCTGGAAGCCCGTAGTGGCGAAGCGCAGCAGGAACAAGCGCGGATTGGCGATCAGGCGCAACGACTGGAGAACCAGGCGCAAGAGCGGACCGAGGGATCTGAACGCCTGCGGCTAGAATGGTCCGCAGCCCGGGAGAACGCGGCGAACTGGGCCGAACGGCAGGCTGGGGCTGCCATACAACTCGCGGCAAGAGAGGGTGAAGCTGAGTTGAGCCGCAGAAATGCAATCTCATCTGCCAGCCGGGTAGCCGATCTTCGCTATCAAATGGTGAAAACCGAGGAGATGGCCGCCTCTCTCGAACGCCAGCTAGCCCGGCTTCAATCGGAGCAAGGAAATGCGGAAGAGGATTTCCGGCGCCTCTCCGCAGAGCTTGAGGCCATCGAGGCGGGAAACCGGCGTAACGAGGCGGACCTGAGCCGGCTCGATGAAGCAGCCGTTCAATCTGAGCAAGCTCTTGAGAAGGCGCGCGGGGAGGAAGACGCCGCGCGGCTGGCAGCCGAGATGCTGGGCCGCGAAATGGCGCAGGCTTCCGCGCGCAAGCAGGCTCTGGAAGAGTCGCTGGCCCGCCACGCATATTCAACCGAGAGTGTGCGGAGGCTTTTATCCGCCCCGGAAGCACGCTTCCATCCGCTTGGCTTATTAGCGGATTTTCTGGACGTCACTCCGGGTTATGAAGAAATCGTCGAGGAATTTCTCAAAGATGAGCTGGATTGCGTCGTGGTGGAAGGACATGAGGAAGCGCGTGACGGGATGGCGCTTTTGCGAAACGAAGGCGCCGGCAGGTCCGCATTCTTCCTCCGCAGCTTCTCCTCGAACGGGCATACGAATGCTCTGGGTGATTCGGGCCGTAACGAAGCGAGGCGGGAACAACGAGTCGTAGCCTGCCTGGACGAGTTGGTGCGCTTCGAAAGCCGCCTGAACCTGAATGGGAGCGTTGCGCTGCCTGTTCTGTCCAATTCGTTTCTGGTTGAAGACGGGACGGCTGCCGAACGGCTTGCTGCAAAGTATCCCGCCTACCACTTCTTGACGCTGAAAGGGGAACACTACCATCACCGCCTTGTGTCGGGCGGCAAAGGCTCCAGCGCGGGACCCCTGGCGTTGCGAAGGGATTTTCGCAATCTCGAGCGCCGGACTACGGAGCTTCTGTCCGCTCTAGCGCGCGCTGAGGAGAACTGGGCCGGTACGCGCTCCCAACTGGTGAGTGCGGAAGAGGAGAGCCGCCGTGTATTGGCGGAAAAGCTCAGCGCCGAAAAGCAGTCTGTGCTCGCGGGTGAAAGGCTGCGGCAGGCGCGAGATGTTGTGCAGCAAGCCGCGGGCCGGGTGCGCACCTTGGGCCATGAGTCCGCAACCTTGGCGGCTGAGCGCCAGGAGATCGGCTGTAGCTCGGATGCTCTGCGGGCTGCGCTCGAAAGCGCTCGGCTAGAAGAACAGCAGAGCCATTTACAGGCGAGCGCAGCCGTTGAGTCGGCGCGGGCGCTGCGGGCCGAAATGGACGACGTGAGCCGGAGGCTTGCCGCTGAACAAGTAGCAGCGGGCGCCTTAGAAGAACGCTGGAGAGCGGCTGATGCGGAGCGCTCGCGCATCGCCGCCGAGGCGTTAGCCAGCCGCGAGAGGCTCGGCAAGCTCGAAATGCAGATTCGCTCCTGGCAGAAAGACCAGCGCAGACTGAAAGTCGAGGCAGAGGACGCCCGCCAGCTTTTGGCTCAGGCTGAGTTGCACCAACAGGAACTCAGCGCCCAGTTCCGCGCCCATGAGGAAGAGTCTCAACGCTGCCGGGCCAGACGGGATGAGGTTCAGCCGGAGGTCGAAGCCGCCCGGGCCGCGCTGGATTCCTGCCGCGAGAAGAAATCTGAGGCCGAGGTTATTCTGGCCCGCGCCGAGTCTGACCTGGGCCACCACATCCACCAATGCCAAGAAGGCCTGGGCGCGGAGCCTGATAGCCTGCGAGCGGAAGCGGCCGGAAACGACTTGCTCGAAGGCGAGTTGCTGCAGGCGGCCGAGCAGGAACTGCGCGCCATTAAAGACCGGATCGAGCGGCTCGGGCCTGTGAACATGATGGCTCTTGAAGAGCTGCGGGAAGCCGAAGAGCGGCTGAGTTTTCTCGAGACCCAGCGCCAGGACTTGCTCGCCTCCATCAGCGATACCGCGCAAACCATACGGGAAATTGACGAGGCTTCTCGGCGCAAATTTGTGGACGCCTTCAAGGCGATCAACGGATTTTTCGCGGAGGCCTTCCGCACGCTATTTGGAGGCGGAGTCGGCGAAATGCGACAAAGTGACGAAGCCGACCCCGAGAGCGGCATCGAGCTGGTGGCGCAGCCGCCCGGCAAGCGCTTGCAGAACGTCCTGCTTCTTTCGGGTGGTGAAAAAGCGCTGACAGCGCTTGCTCTGCTGATCGCGGTTTTTCGTTTCGCGCCCAGTCCGTTCTGCATTCTGGATGAAGTGGACGCTCCACTCGACGAGTCCAATGTCGTTCGATTCACACGGCTGATCGAGCAGATGAGCGAAAAGACGCAGTTTATCCTCATTACCCACAACAAACGCACGATGGAAGTGTGCCGCATGATGTATGGCGTCACCATGGAGGAACCGGGTGTTTCAAAACTGGTTTCCGTCCGGTTTGAGGCCAATGAGCGCGAGCCGGTTGCGGTCCCGGCCTAGTTAGGAAACTCTGTTCACCTGCCATGCCGCGCGACCCAGGCGCAGCTCAATTATATCTCGCTGTAGTTTTCCGGCCCTTTGGTTCACCGCGCAGCCAAACATAGAGGGGCGCCTGGGGCGCGGGCGGAGGCCATGGCAGCTCGATCTCGAGCGTTTGCTCCTGGGGGTCTCCGGGCACAGGGACCGGGATTCCGTTGACCGCAAAACCAGTGGTGGAGTTCCAGCCGGTCTTTTCGATCATCTGCAGATTTCGACCCGTCAGGGCGCCGGCGTAGAGAGATGATCCAAGCCTCCGGCCGCTGAGCGAGAATTTGTCGATGCGCGGAAGCCGGATGACACGGCCGATGACGTATGGATCGGACGCTCCGGTGTCTGGATTAGTGATTTGGGCGGTGAGCAGACAACCCGACTCTCCGACTGTGCCCGGCTCCAGTGAAAGAAATAGCGTATCAACTCCCGTGTAATCAAACTGCACGTCGCCGTTTTCATCTCCCGGTTGCAAGTGAAGCGCGCGCCTGGTTTCGGAGTTGTTGCTGCAGGACAGGTCCAGAGATGGGTGAGCGCCCGCATTCCCGGCGCGAACTGCAAATCCTACTGTGGCTGCCGCCGGAAGCTCGTCTGGAGCAAGCGCCACACTGTTTTCCTCCGCAAAAGACGCTTTGACGCTCAGAATTTTTGGACGGGGGCCTGCGACGCGGACAAATTCGGGGATTTTAATGGATTTGGTGATGCCGGCGGCTGTCATGCGCGCGCTCAGCAACTCTCCTGGGTGGAGACCCGAGCGAAGCGTAATGGTGGCGGTGCGCTCAATCAGCGGCCCGCTCCCGGCTGGAATAGGAGACAAGGTCAAAATGGCTTGGGGACTGGAAAGTTTTTCGATCCGGTCGAGGCCGCTCCCGTGCAGGACCAGCGACTGTCCGGCCTCCCCAAGATTGGCGCGCAGCGGCAGGCCGTCGATCCTTGGATTCGGCGGATGCACTGTGACCGCAACGCCTTGCGTCCTGCCGTTGGTCTGTGTCAGGAGCAGCGCATATGCGCCCGCTTTGAGGCCGTTCGTGTTCACCTGGGCTTCCATGCTCGATTGTTCGCCGGCATCCAACCCTTTCGGCAAGGTGAACGGGATTGCCTGCGGATGAACCTCGGAGCTGCCTGTCCTTTGGATAGCGGCTTTATCGACGAACTCGAAGTCAGCTCCCTTAAGCTGAACCTCGACCGGCCCGCCGCCTTCGACCAATCCATCCTCGGATTGCGGGGTGATCTGCACGCTGGAAAAATCGCTATACGGATGCAGTTGCACAGTGCCGCCGAGGTGGAACACCCGCCAATCCCAGAGCGCGGCCAATTGATATCGCCCTGGCGGAAGGCTCGCCTTGCTTAGGTCGAGCGCCAGCGTATCATTCGACGGTCCAACCGTGACTTTTACCGGAATGGCGTCGCTGTGATTTGGGGAAACGAGTCGCCAGTCGCGCGCGTGCGGCAAGAGATCCAATTCGGCATGTGAAGGGGAGTTGACGCGAACGGCCGCTGAAGACCCTAGGGGAAGGTTTTCCGGACCTGCGAGCGCCGCTTTCGGAGCTTCCGCGTCCAGCGGCCTCAGCATCCACAGATAGGCGATGCGGGTCCGGGGTTTAGGAGGCTGGTTCACGGCACAGAAATCAAGGCCTCCTGTAGTGGAGGGTTGGGTAAAAGCGGCCCGGAAATCGGTAGCGGGAAAGGCCAGGGTTCTAAGATTTTGAACGAGCGCCGCCCCGCCAACAGCAAGTCCGACCGGTGTCCCGTAGAACAATGCGGCCACAGTGGTGGCCAAGCCTGCGGATTGCTCGAGAGCCTCCGTGCGGCCGGAGGCCAGGGGATCGGTGTTGGAAAGCGTGGGAAGCACGGCGTGCAGAAGCACCGACGCCTGCTGTTCCGTCGGAGCGCCGGGAGTCAGCGCCGGCAACCCCACGCCAAATTGTGACGAAAAGCCGCGCAAGGCAGCGTTCAGATCCTCGGAGCCTGGCGTTGACTGTTCGTACTGAGAAAGTGTCTTGACCAGCGCATTGACCATCTTCGTTTTTTGGGTGTAGTCGGCCAGCTCTGAAATCAGTTGCGGATTGTTCCGAACCAAAGCATTGACCTTTTTTACATCCAGCCCGTGCGGCCCGAAGACCACACCGATCACGGACGCCCGCATGGGTACGGTCCATTCGGTAGCAGCATCGGCCGGCCGCGCTTCAAGGACCTCCGCATGTTTCTTGGCTGCCTTCGGTTCAGGAACGACTACAGCAGCAATCCTCGCGTGGTCTTTAATGGAATGAGGCAATTCGACCGGGGTGTATATCAACTTATCGCCTGCATTAATTCGGTTGACGGAGTTCAAGGGCAAAGGAGGTCCACCCTGGGGAGGCGCGACTTGGAGTTTGAAGACGCCGACTGGAAGGCCATCACCAACGCACGTTTCAGGTGTAGTGGCGGAGGCTCGTTGTGCAGTGAAGAGTAGAAAGCCTGCGAGGATGCTCGCACTCCACCGCTTAAGGTTACGATTGAAACTTTGAGACCTCATCCAGACATGCTGATGATAAATGGCTGCTCCCCCAGTAGCAGGATGTGAAACATCGAGTAAGATGCGAAACATCTCCCGCCGCGTTGTTTATAGACTTTAAGGCGCCTTTACAGTCCGAGGTATTGGAGGACAACACCCTATAGCTTACTGCCTCTTGGCATGCAGCGAAAGGCGGAAGCAATAGTTCGGGCGCGCACCTTGGCCTTCCCCTCCGGGGCAGTGGCATGATTGAATAGTCGATAGCGCGTGGGAGAGATTAAAATCCGCGCGCACCAGGAGGCGCCATGCTTGTTCTTATTGTTCATGCACACGTGAAACCGGAGTTCGTAGAGGCTTTTAGAGCCGCCATAGTGGAAAACGCACAGCACAGTATTCACGAGCCAGGTGTTGCGCGCTTCGACATACTTCAGCAACAGGGCGATCCGGCGCATTTCGTATTTGTAGAAGCGTACCGCTCGCAGCAAGCCGTAGAGGCCCACAGAAAGTCAGCGCACTACCTCAAGTGGATCGACACCGTGGAAAAGGAGAATATGCTGGCTGAGCCGCGGACGCGAGCGTTTTATACAAACGCATTTCCTGACGATCAGGGCTGGTAGGGAGCGTCGATGCGCTTTGAGCTGGCCACCGCGGGCCGGGTGATTTTCGGCGCAGGAACGATCCGCGAGGTGGCGCCCGCGGCGCGAGAATTCGGGCGGCGCGCCTTGCTCGTGACCGGGCGCGCGGCGGAGCGTGCTTCTTCCCTAGCCGCCGCTCTCGCCACCTCCGGCGTCGAACCTTTTTACTTCCGGGCCGAGGCGGAACCGTCTGTGGAGCTGATCCGGGCCGGCGTCGAGCAAGCTCGGGGGCAGCAATGCGACCTGGTGATCGGATTCGGAGGCGGCAGCGCCATTGATACGGCTAAAGCAATTGCGGCGCTGCTTGCGAACGGCGGCGAGATATTGGACTACCTCGAGCTGATCGGCGGAGGCAAACCGCTGAATGTTGCTTCCGCGCCCTTTATTGCCGTCCCCACCACGGCGGGCACGGGCGCGGAGGTGACGCGCAACGCCGTACTCGTCGCGCCGAAACATCGAGCGAAAGTGAGCTTGCGCAGCCCCCGGATGCTCGCCCGGCTGGCGGTGGTGGACCCGGACCTTACCGTCGGCTTGCCCGCCCGCCAGACTGCCGAAAGCGGCCTCGATGCCCTTGCGCAATTGATCGAGCCATTCGTTTCCGCTAAGGCGAATCCCCTCACAGACGGCTTTTGCCTGCAGGGTCTGCCGCTTGCAGCTCGCGCTCTTGGCCGGGCCTTCCGCAACGGACGCGACAAAGAAGCCAGGCAGGACATGGCGCTGGCCGCGCTGCTCGGCGGGCTTGCGCTGGCTAATGCCGGCCTCGGCGTGGTGCACGGGCTTGCTGGGCCAATCGGGGGCATAGTGCACGCGCCGCACGGAGCGCTGGTGGCGGCCCTGCTCTCTTACGGAATGGCGGCGAATGTGCGGGCCTTGCGGTTGCGCGCGCCGCGACACGAAGCCCTGCGGCGATACACCACGATCGCCCAGATATTCACCGGAAATACCGGGGCTTCGGCGGAAGATGGAGTTGATTGGGTGTATAAGCTGTGCCAGGAATTGAATGTGCAGCCACTCGCCGCACACGGCGTCCGCGCTGAAGACGCCGTGGAGACCGTGGAAATAACAACCAGGGCAAGCAGCATGAAGGCGAACCCGATTGGCTTGACCGGTGACGAGCTGCGTGGCGTGCTGGAGCGCGCCCTCGGCTCTGCGGTGCAAACCGGAGAGTCCTCCCACCGAGACAGGCCCGGCTAATGGTTAATTTGCCGTGGTGCGTCAGATCAACGACCCAAACAAGCCAATTCGGGGCGCGTTCGTTTTCACCAGATCAACTTCAAGCCGAACTGAATCTGCCGGGAAGCTGTGGACGTACTCGTGATCGTTCCCGCAGCGCTTGAGGGAATCCCTGCGGGTGAGGTAAACACGATCAAATTGGGCGTGTTGAAATTGGCCCGGTTCAAGATGTTAAATAGCTCAGCGCGAAATTCCAAATGCCATCTTTCGGTGATCCGCGTGTCTTTGAACACGGAGAGATCAAGCGTGGCAAGTCCCGGGCCTATGAATGTGTCCCGGCCAACATTGCCGTACGTTCCGTTAGGAGGAACAACGAAGGCATTCGGGTTGAAATATTGATTTGGACTTCCGGTAATCACTGGACCGGCAAACGCCGGGTTCAAAGAGGGACGCACCGGATTATGAGCATCTCCGTTGTTAGAGGGATTGAAGCTGAGCTGCGGCGTAAAGGGAAAGCCATTTTGTAATGTCAAGATGCCGTTCAGACTCCATCCGTTAGCAAGCGCGGCGCCCCAGCCGCCAAACCTGCTCAGAAAATATTTACCAAGCGGCAACGCGTAGCTTCCATCAATAACGGCAACATTTCTGACGTCGAAAGTTGCAAGCCCCCAATCTGCCCGCAAGTCGAGAGGGTTCATCACGAGGCCTGGAGCATTCGCCGCCGCGCTGCCATTTAACGTATCTCCATTGTCCAGGGCTTTCGCCCAGGTGTAGACGCCGCGCAACGCCAAGCCGTGGCTGAAGCGGTGATTTAAGTCCACCTCCAACGCATTGTAAGAGCTGGTTCCCTCGGAAAACCACGTCCAAGTATTCGCCAGCGCCTGGTTCGCAAGCGGCGCGCCCTTCGGGTAGAAATAAGTTCCGGCTGGCAGCGAAGACGGGCACGGCGCCGCAGGGCAAATCACCGGCGCCGGTTCATTGGCGTCAATGCTGACGAGTTCATGGTAGGCGTGCGAGCCAGCATAGCCAATGCTCAATACCGTGTTCGGCGTGACTTGGTGTTCAATTTTGAAAGTGTAAGCCTCAACTGTAGGCGTCTGCAGGCTTGGCTGGACTCCGGCAGGCGCCACTTTGGCGCCTGCCGGGAGGGGAGCGCCAGGAGTGATCTGTAGCTGAGAGACTGGGATGTTTTTGATGCTGAATGTCGTATTGAAAGGAGCGTTCTGGTCCAGGCGGTAGCCGAGAGCGTCCTGCAGATCGTTATACAAGCCAAAACCAGCGCGGATCACCGTCTTGTTTCCACGGAAAGGACTCCACGCGAGTGCGATTCGGGGTTGCGGTAGGAATTTCGCATTGTTGACAGTGAAGGCAGAGTCCGCGACGCGAGGTTGCGTCTCAATCACCCCGCTCGCATCAAACGTGTAATTCGCTGCGCGCCCCGAGGCTTCGTTCCAACCATTCGTGAACTCGTCCCGGAAGCCCAGGGACAGCGTGAGGTTAGGCCTCAGCCGCATGGCGTCCTGCACATAAAATGCGCCTTCCAGCGAGCGCCAGCCGAGCGGCGTGGGCGTGGGAACGGCAAGAAACGTGGCGACATTGCCTTGCAGGAAGCTCGCCAGGCTGGAGAATGTCGCCTGTCCCCATTGAGTGAGCGCAAGATTCTCGTTAGACTGAATTCGCTCAAACCACGCTCCGGCGCTGACCTGGTGGATTCCACGCGTGATGGCAACGCGATCCTCGTAGGTAAACAGGTTGCGAGCGATCCATAAATTGCTTCCGATATTGCTCCCAGCCAGGCTGATCTGGCTCGCAGAATTAGGTGACGCGCTTCCGCCAATCACCACCGCTCCCACCAGATGCCCAACTACAAAACCAGGGACGTTTGCCAGAGGCGCTCCCGTATAGAAATAGCTCGCGCGTGAGAAGCCGAACAGCGCAGTATTCACGACGGCCGGCGAAAACACGTGAGTTTCATCAATACTCAGCACCTGTTCTCTCAGGCTCTCGAGGTCCACGCTGAGGGGATTGGAAGTAGGAGTAACATCGGCGCTGTCATCGACCGTATAGACGCCGCTGAGCGAATCTTTGCCGGAGAAAATGTGGTCAAGCCGGACGGTTCCGAAATCTTCGCGGACTGATTGCGCGGGATGGTTGAAGGCTTCCGCGATTCCCCCGCCCAGCTCTGGTCCGTTCTGCACGGGCCAAAGCGAAAGCAAGGGTCCAACCCCAGGCGCAATGCCGACATTGGTCAGCGTTCCGTCCGAACCCGGCAAAAACCCGTTGCGTGCGTTGTTGTCCGGCACCAGAGTGACAGCGCTCAATCCTAGACGCTGGCGGAAGCCTTCGTAATCGCCGAAGAGAAACGTCTTGTCCTTCCGAATTGGGCCTCCCAGAGCGCCGCCAAACTGGTTTCGCTCAAAGGGTGGAATCGAGCTATGGTCGAAGAAGTTTCGTGCGTCGAATGCGCTATTGCGCAGAAACTCGTAGACGCTTCCGTGCAAGGCATTACTGCCAGATTGGGTGACGATCACCACCTGCGCGCCGGGACGCTTACCGTATTCAGCCGCGTAAGTATCCGTGAGCACGTTGAACTCCCGGATTGCATCCACTCCCAGCAATTGTCCGCTGGCGCCTCCGGGCTGCATGTTGATTTCCGCCGCGCCCGTATATTCCACGCCATTGAGCAGGAAAAGGTTTTCCTGAGGCCGGCGTCCTGAGACGGCGAACATGTTGCCGACCGAGGAGTTGGACACTCCGATCCCTCCTGATTTCTCCCAGGTATAATTGACGATGCTAGGGTTCAACGTAAGTAGTTCGTCATAGCTGCGGCCATTCAGCGGCAAGTCTTTAACTTGTTTCTCTCCAACCAGCCCTGCGGTCTGATCAGTTGCGGTCGTAATAAGCGGAGCTTTTTCAGTCACCGTGACGTGCTGCTTCACCATGCCAAGTTGCAAGGTGAGATCAATGATCGCTTGCTGCGCAACTACGAGGGTGATGCCCCTCCGGACCTCCGCTTCAAAACCTTCCTTCTCCGCAATGATCTCGTACCCTCCGACGGGAAGCAACGCCACATGGTAGTCGCCCACTTTGCTTGTGGTCGTTCGCCGGAGCATTCCTGTTTCCACGTTCTTTGCGGTCACGATTGCGCCAGCCACGGCAGCGCCGGATGAGTCAGCGACCGTTCCCGAAATCGAAGCGGAAACCTGCGCGATGGCTGGACGCCCCATAAGAATGAACACAACTAAGGCAAGCGTGGCAGGAAAAACGTGCTGCGCCGACAACGCTCCCGGCCTCGAGTGACGCCATTGGGGACGCTGCGGACTCCGGCGTTGGCGCATCGCCATTTTCTTAAACCCGGCGCTCGGCGTTTTTTCAGGTCCGGCCATGATGACAGCTCCCTCGTAAACTCTAGCGGGACACAGGGCGAGTCCCAGATGTAGACGAAACAGTACGATTCTATAAATAAAAGCACATGGTATGATTTGATCCTGAAGGCTGTCAATACATGGCTGGGGTTAGCCGAGCCGCGTCAAAGTCATGGATTGCCGAGGTTGCGGCGCAGCGTTCGCTTTATAACGCTGCGGTTTTTCGGGCCGATTATAAACCGCAGAGCTGAAAAGCGAGCCCTGCGCTACAAAGGCAGAAGCTCCTCAGAGAACAATCCATGACTTTGACGGA
This sequence comes from Terriglobia bacterium, assembly GCA_050745645.1. GTDB lineage: Bacteria > Acidobacteriota > Terriglobia > UBA7540 > UBA7540 > RH2-MAG17b. The sequence goes on from JBOGJZ010000296.1 coordinate 10,935, forward strand.
ATCGTGGGGGGGTGAGGCTTTTCGACTATGAGCTTATCCGTAAATAGGTATTGAATTCTGAAATGCTTTGAGGCAAGATTATGACCCAAGATGCCACAAATAAAATCTTGGGAAGTGTCCGATGAGCTATGGGTAAAGGTCGAGCCGCTGATTCCTGTTCCGCAGCGGCCGAAGGGGCGAAAGTATAGACGCCGACCAGGTGGCGGTCGAAAACCGATGCCGCCGCAGAAGGTATTTTCCGCCATTGTGTATGTGTTGCGAACGGGATGCCAGTGGAAGGCTTTGCCGAAGGAATTTGGGAGTGCGAGCGCGATCCACAAGCACTTTCAACAGTGGCACCGGGCCGGTTTCTTTCTGGCGCTGTGGCGGGCGGGACTGGCCGAGTATGACGAGATGGAAGGCATCGCCTGGGACTGGCAAAGCATCGATGGGGCCTTGGTGAAGTCTCCCCTGGCCATCGAGTGTGTGGGAGCCAACCCCACGGATCGGGGAAAAAAAAGGGCGCAAACGAAGTTTGTTAGTCGACGGGCGTGGCGTCCCGCTGTCGCTCGCCGTGAGCGGAGCCAACGTGCATGACGTAAAGCTGTTGCCGGACACACTCGACCGAGTGGTGAGAGCGCGACCCGCGACAAGTGTGAAGAGGCCTCAGCGTCTGTGCGCCGACGCAGGATACAAGGGAGCTCCGGCGCAGCGAGAGGTGGAGAGGCGAAACTACCAACCGCACATCCAGCAACGGCGGGAAGAAGCGGAGGCCAAGCGCACGGTGCGCGGTTACAAGGCTCGCCGGTGGGTGGTCGAGCGGACCCATTCCTGGCTCAACCGATACCGCAAGGTG
>JBOGJZ010000297.1:0-3554 GCA_050745645.1 Terriglobia bacterium
GCGGACTGGAGCCACATTTTTAATCCCAATACGCTCAACGAGGCCCGGTTCTCTTACAGCCGTTTCAATTTTGCCGCCGTCTCGCCGCAAAAAGCCGTGAATCCAACCGCGTATGGGTTCACCGGAATTTTCCCGCAGACCCTGTCCGGGGCGTCGCTTCCAGTGATCAACGTGGTCGGGCTGTTCAATTTGGGATTCAGCTCCGACGGGCCGCAGCCTCGAATCGACAACACCTATGTCCTCTCAGACAATCTGTCGAGGATTGTTGGCCGCCACACCTTTAAGCTCGGGTTCAACATGGAGCGCTTTGCCGTGTTCCAACCAGTTAACTCGAACCTGAGCGGTACATTCTACTTTTTTGGAGCCGGCCGATTTTCCACTGGCTCGCCCGGCGCAGATTTCCTGTTAGGTCTGCCCAGCTTTTATGCCCAAGGCAGCGGCTCAATCGTCAATGTGCGCGCTCAGGAGTACTACTCATATTTTCAGGACCAGTTCAAAATTCATCCGAATTTCACGCTGACTTATGGCCTCGGCTGGGATATTGAGACACCTTACTGGAATCTTTATGCGGGCGGTGAAGCCGCGCCAGCATTCAGGCCTGGCGTTCAGTCAAAGGTGTACCCCGCAGCTCCTGTGGGCTTGGTGTACCCTGGCGATCCAGGCATTAATAACGCGGGCGGTCCGAACATTCCCTGGCATAACTTTGCGCCGCGCTTGGGATTCGCGTGGAGTCCTGGAAACTCCGGCAAATGGAGCGTGCGTGGAGGTTTAGGGTTGTACTATAACCGCACCGAGCAGGAGGTGGCTTTCCAAAACTTTATTGAACCTCCATTTACCATCTCATCCGCCGGCGTTGCTTCCATTGGCGGCAGTCCGAGCCTTGCCGCCCCATTTAGCGGCTGGTGCTCCGGTGCAGGCGGCGCAGCGCCGGCGCCGTGCTCAACACCCAACGTGTTCCCATTCACGCCCCCCGCGCCCGGCTCGCCTGTGAATTTTGCCCCCTACGAACCGTTCAATAGTCTGAACGTTCTCAGCAAGAACTATGGCGTTCCGATGGCGGAGAATTATAACTTGACGGTTGAGCGGCAATTGACCAGCTCGATGGTCTTATCGGCCGGTTACGTTGGCAGCGCCGGACATCACCTCGAAGGAGTCTATGAGGGAAACCCAGCCGGAGAATTCCCCGGAGCTAATCCGAGCGCGGTCGCTCTGGGTTGCACCGCAGCTAATCTGGGTTTCTGCGATCCTGGCTCCTTCCAGTATAACCCTGCCATTTATGGCTCCATTGGATATGAGGCGACAGACTTTAATTCCAACTACAACTCGCTTCAGGTGAGCTTGAACAAGCGGTTCGCTCACGGGCTCGATTTCCTGGTTTCTTACACCTGGTCGCGTTATTTTGACGAGACCTCAAGCCTTGAAAACGGCGCCGGCTTTCCGGCGATGCCTGCGGCAGGCATTAACCCGCTGAACTTCAGCTCTATGTATGCTCCTTCAGCCAATGACGCCCCTCAGCGCCTGGTCATAAGCTACGACTATGCGTTGCCCTTGTACCGGTTTGTCCACCGTTTCCGGCGGCTGACGGACGGTTGGAAGATTACCGGAATCACGACGTTTCAGCATGGCGTTCCCGTGGCGATTTATGACAGCGCTCTCTCCTCTCTGACTTGCAATGTAAGTTTTAGCTTCTATGGTTGTCCAGACCGACCCAATCAGGTTGCGTCTGTCGTCAGCCAGAATCCCCGCACCTATACGATTAACGGCGGTTCCAACTATTGGTTCAATCCTGCCTCCTTTGCGGCGCCAGCTCCAGGAGTTCTCGGCAATGCCAGACGGAATCCTCTCTACGGACCGGGAATCAACAACTTCGATTTTTCCTTGCTCAAGGACATGCCCCTAGCCGGAGAAGGTAAGTATATCGAGTTGCGATTTGAGTTCTTTAACCTTTTCAATCACGCTCAATTCGCCGCGCCCGACGGAGACTTCAACAGTCCGAATTTTGGCCAGATTTTTGGCGTGAACCAGCTCTCCTCCAGCGAGACAGGCGCCCGCGTAATTCAGCTTGCCGGAAAGATTTACTTCTAAAATTTAGGTTGACGAAAAATGTTCCGGAACGTTGTCATTCTGAGCCGATTTTCTTCACTCAGGGCAGGCTCCGCGAAGTGTAGCGCAAAGTCTCGCGTTTGAGAATCTCTGCGGCCTTTCATCCGCACCGGTTAAAAGCCGCGGAGGTAAAGAACAACTCCGCGCTACCATCTCCTCAGGGCCTTCTAGCTGCAACGGTTTTTTTGACAACACCGCGCTTGCTCCGCTAAACTAAAAGTTCGGCTTTCTGCGGCTCGGAGCGGCAATTGGCTTGCCCTGGCCCGTCTTGTGTTACCCCCGAAGCAGACCATAACTTCTGGCGAGGAAAAATCAACCATGCGTGGAATCACAAAAGAACGGTTGTTCACTCCAGGACCGACCCCCGTCCTGCTCGAAGCTCAGATTCGCGCTGCGACCCGCGACCTGCATCATCGAACCGAAGACTTCCGCCGCGTCGTGAAGGAGACTGTCGAGCTGTTGCGGTATTATTTCGGCACTCAAAATGACGTCCTGCTGTTTGCAAGTTCCGGGACCGGCGCCATGGAGGGATCTGTCGTCAACCTGCTCTCGCCGGGCGACCGGATGCTGGTGGGCACGGCGGGAAAATTCGGCGAGCGCTGGCTGAGCCTGGCTCAAGCGTACGGCATCGAAGCAGTCAAGGTCGAGTCTCCTTACGGCCAGGAAGTAAACATTGACGAAATGAAGCGGCAGCTCTCAAGCGCGGGGCAGTTCAAAGCGGTCTTCATTCAGGCGACCGAGACCTCGACAGGCGTCAGCAATGACGTGAAGACGTTGGGCGAGGCGGTGCGGCAATACTCGGAGACGGTGCTCGTGGTGGATGCGATTACCGGGCTCGGCACTACGGATCTGCGGCCTGACGAGTGGGGATTGGACATCGTCATCGGCGGCTCGCAAAAAGCCACCATGATGCCTCCCGGCCTGGCGTTTGTCTCCGTCGGTGAAAAGGCTTGGAAGGCGATAGGCAAGTCCAAGTGCCCGCGCTTCTACTTTGATTTCGCCAAGGAGCGGAAGAGTCTTGCCAACGGCGAGACGAGTTATACTCCAGCCACATCGCTGGTGGTGAACCTGCACGGCGTCTTGACCTACATCAAGCAGATCGGGCGGGAAAACCTGATTGCGAACGCCGCCATGCTGGCCGACTCCACGCGCCAGGCGGCAAAGGCGATGGGGCTGAAGCTTTTTGCCCATTCCTCGCCTGCCAACGCGGTGACGACCGTCTGCTCGCCCGATGGCTTGGATTCCGGCGCGGTGATCAAAGAATTGCGTTCTCGCTTTGGCGCTATCATGGCCAACGGCCAGGGAAGCATGAAGGGCAAAATCTTCCGCCTGGCGCATCTTGGCTATTTCGATGCAACGGACTTGTTCGGCATCATCGCGGCCCTGGAGATTGCTTTGAGCAAAGCCGGGCATAAGGTGCAATTGGGTTCCGGAGTGCGCGCCGCGCAGGA
>JBOGJZ010000298.1:0-9667 GCA_050745645.1 Terriglobia bacterium
TTATCCGTAATTCCTCCGCCAGTGACGTGAACCAATCCATTCAGCCATCCCTTGCCGAGTAGCGGCCGCAGCGCTGGACTATAGCAGCGGTGCGGCGCGAGCAACTCTTCGCCGAGCGTGCGTCCGAGCTCGGGCGCACGCCGCGCAAGGCCTAGGCCAGCGTGTTCAAGAAGGACCTTGCGCGCAAGCGAGTAGCCGTTGGTATGCAGACCCAGCGATGGCAATCCGATAATACAATCACCAGGCCGGATGCGGCTGCCATCCACGATCCGGCTACGGCGCACCCAGCCCACGATGCACCCGGCCAGGTCGTATTCGTGCGGAGGGTAAAAGCCGGGCATTTCCGCGGTCTCTCCGCCGATCAGCGAGCACCCGGTTTCGCGGCAGGCGCGAGCGATACCCTCCACGATCTGCTCTGCAACGCGGGGACGCAACCGGCCCGTGGCCAGGTAATCCAAAAAGAACAGCGGCGCCGCGCCATGTGCAATGATGTCGTTTACGCAGTGATTCACCAGATCCGCGCCCACCGTCCTATGACGGTTGAGGGCGAAGGCGATTTTCAGCTTGGTGCCTACGCCGTCCATGCTCGCCACCAACACCCCATCTCGGAGCAGGCCGCCGAGCGCGTAAAACCCGCCGAAAGCCCCCAGCTCGCCCAGCACTTGCGGGCCGAACGTCCCCCGTGCTAACCGCTTGATGCTGGCTTTGGCGCTCGCCGCTGCGGCGAAGTCAACACCGGAGTTTTTGTATCGCATAGCAAATGGTTATCGAAATGGAATTGGCCGCGACTTACGGCGTTGAGGTTTGCCGGATGACGAGCAAAGATGTTTTATTTGACAGCATGCTGAGAGCGGCCTCTCTTCATTATCCTGCTACTCATCAGGGTTCTTGAATATCTTGCCGATTCTCGACCAGCGGGTTTTCTGAACAAAGTGCGTAAAGATGGAACCGTCGAACCGCAGTTGTCCTTGCATGGTGTCGTCCAGCCAGTCTTTGCTCGGCGCGTTATATGACCAATAAACAAAGGCGGGCTCACCGACGACGTTCTTCAAAGGAACGAAACCCCAGAACCGGCTGTCCGAGGAGTCATCGCGGTTGTCCCCCATGACGAAAAGAAAACCCTTCGGCACGTGCAACCCGTCGGACTCAATATATTCCGGCATCTGGCTCGCCCAGATTGGGTTCAAGCCCCATGATTCCGGCAGGCTTTCGATCTCACTCACGGGAGGCGGAAAATTATCGCGTAAGGGAAAGATCTCGGAGTCACTGTGCCGGACGTAGGGTTCCTCGAGAGGTTTGCCGTTCAGATAAACCCGCTTGTCAACGACCCTTATCACATCCCCGCCTTCGCCGATCACCCGCTTGACGAACAGCTCGGACGGATTGCGCGGATACCGGAAGGCGACAATATCTCCGTGTTTGATATCCGCCAAGCGCGGCAGGCGCCATGAAGTGTAGGGAATAGAGGGGCCATAAAGCAGCTTGTCCAGGAAAACGTGGTCGCCGATCAGGATCGTATTTCGCATTGAGCCCGTTGGAATCATAGTAGCCTCGCCTACAAACGTGCGGATACAGAAGACCCCGACCAGGACGATCAGCAGAGAGCGAACCGCTTCCCATGCTCCGTCATTGCTTCTCCTGGCCCGAGGCGCTTCTGGAGGTGGAGCGGCGCGCTCAGGCAGCGCAGGGCTGGGCTCGGGTTGCGGGGCTGGCATTGATTCCATAACGCTCAATCTCGATGGCGAAGGGTAATCAGAGGCTCCTGAATGGCAGTTGGATAGCTGGCTGTGTAGCAGGCCAGGCAAAAGCGGCCGTCGAGGTCGCCAACGGCTTCACGAAGTCCCTCGAGCGAGAGATAGCCAAGCGTATCCACCTCAATATATTGACGGATCTCTTCAAGTGAATGCGCCGCAGCGATGAGTTCTCGCCGCGTTGGAGTATCAATGCCGTAAAAACAAGGGGAGATCGTGGGGGGACAACTGATGCGCATATGGACTTCGCGAGCGCCGGCCTCGCGCACGATGCGCACGATCTGGCGGCTGGTGGTGCCGCGGACGATCGAATCATCTACCAATACGACGCGTTTGCCGGCGATAAGGCTGCGAACCGGGTTCAGCTTCAGCTTGACGCCCAGATCACGGTTGGCCTGGCTGGGTTCGATGAACGTGCGGCCCACGTAATGGTTGCGGATCAGTCCCAGCTTCAGTGGAATTCCTGATTCTTCCGCAAATCCGATCGCCGCCGGAACGCCCGAATCCGGTACGGCAATCACCGCATCAGCCTCAACCGGGTGTTCTCGAGCCAACAGACGGCCCAGCCGCTCGCGGCTTTCCTGCACGGAACGTCCGAACACCACGCTGTCCGGCCTGGAGAAATAGACGTGCTCAAAAACACATTGAGAAGCGGGGGCGGGCGGCGAAAATCGCAGTGAAGTAACGCCCCGGCGGTCCAAGATCACCATCTCACCCGGCTCAACGTCGCGAACGTAGGTGGCGTTGATCAGGTCGAAGGCGCAAGTCTCAGAAGCCAGCACCCAGGAACCGTTCAATCGCCCCAAGGAAAGAGGCCTGAATCCGCGCGGATCGCGAACACCGTAGATGCTATCGTTAAACAATGCAACCAGGGAATACGCGCCTTCGACCCGATCGAGCGCGTCCGCAAGCGACTCCGGGATGCCCGTCTGCTTCGAGCGGGCGAAGAAATGCAGAACGACTTCGGTATCGCTCGTGGTCTGGAAAATATCGCCGCGGCCTTCAAGCTCCCGCCGGATAGCTGAAGCGTTCACCAGGTTGCCGTTGTGCGCAAGCGCTACCTGCCCTTTCTGGCAACTCACAGTAAGAGGCTGAGCATTGCACAGGTCCGTATCTCCAGCGGTGGAGTAACGAGTGTGGCCGATGGCCATGTGTCCTTGCAGTTTTTCCAGAACTCCGGCGTTAAAGAGCTCGTTCACATGACCCATGCCTTTGTGGCAATCGATGTTCACGCCGTCCGAAACCGCAATGCCCGCGCTTTCCTGGCCGCGGTGCTGCAACGCATAAAGGCCGAGGTGCGCTATTTTAGCCGCCTGGGGATGCCCGTAAACCGCGAAGACCCCACAATGATCGTGAAACTTGTCGTCACCGGGGCCTACGACCGGAAATAACTCGAGACCCGGCCGGGGCGCGGCCTTTGGGCCTTCTTGAGAGACAGGAGCCGGAACTTTGGTGGCTGGCGGGTGCACTGTCATCTCCTTCACTTGTTCGGCGTTATTTCGAAGGACGGTAGTGTTGTGGCCGGAACTCACTGCTTCTTTATTGTGACGCGAACGGAGGCGCCGCGCAACAGCTTTTTGGCGCCGGAGCAGTCAGTTCGAGCTGATGCGGCGGGTTTACCCCGCCATTTTGTGGCGGCATAGAAGCCTCTGCATCCTAACCCGCTACCTTGCCGCCATCCGGCGCGCGCCAGCCCGCTTCGGTTGAGGCGCTCCGCAGCGTTAACACTCATGCTATGATGACGTTTTCTACCGAGTCAGGGGCGTTTTCCGCCTGACAGCAGGTTAGTTTCATAGGGTCTGGCGGCGCCCCCAAGGCAAAGAATAGAAAAACTTTTTGGCCGCTTGGCGCAAAGCGCGAGAAGGGTCCGGTACTGCAAGTGACTTTCGTCAACAGCGCGGCTCGCGAGCTCAACTGCAAGATCGTTTACTACGGTGCGGGATTGGGCGGGAAGACTACAAACTTGAAGTGGATTTTCGATCAAACAGGACATCAGGATGGCGACAAGATGCTGTCACTTTCCACAGAAAATGACCGCACGCTCTTTTTCGATTTTCTTCCGCTCGACCTCGGCAAGGTTCGAGACTTCAAGGTCAGGCTACACCTCTATACCGTGCCGGGCCAAGCTTCTTATCAAGCCAGTCGCAAACTAATCCTGCGCGGCGTAGATGGTGTAGTTTTCGTCGCAGACTCGGCGGCCGGCCGCTTGGAAGCCAACGTGGAGGCTATCGAGGATTTGCAGCAGAACCTCCGCGAAGTCAACGCAGATTTTCTTCGTCTGCCTTACGTTCTACAACTCAATAAGCGGGACCTTCCTGATGCTCTTCCCGCCGCTGAGATGAAATCTCTTCTCGTCCGCAAGAACGAGCCTGTCTTTGAAGCCGTCGCGAATCAAGGCGTTGGCGTGATTGAGACATTAAAGGGAGTGGGGCGGCTAGCACTCGCCAAGATCAAGAACGGTTGAGTTGATGTAGCGGCGAGTTTACCTCGCCATGTGGCCGCCTCTACATTACAAGGTATACCGCTACCTGCCTGTCATTGCGGGGTGTAATACGCCTCCGCTATTATTATTTATATAAGGATAGTTAATTCCGCGACGGGTGCTGCCATGCGCATCTTGGTTGTTGAAGACGAACACCGGGTCGCCAGTTTCATTGCGCGGGCGCTTCGGGAGAATGCTTACGCCGTTGATGTTACCGACAGCGGTGAAAAGGCTCTCGCGATGACGGGCAGCATTCTCTATGACGCGATCCTGCTTGATATTCGATTGCCCGGTATTAGCGGTGTGGAAGCATGCCGCGCTCTACGCCGGCGGGGCGTGGAAACACCGATCCTGATGCTGACGGCCCGGAGTCTGGTCGAGCAGCGGGTGGAGGGATTAGACTCAGGTGCGGACGATTACCTCGTCAAACCCTTTGCCCTTGCAGAGCTGTACGCGCGCGTCCGCGCTCTCATCCGGCGCGGGTTTAACCAGGAAGAGGCGACCCTGCGATACGCCGACCTCGAACTGGACCGCCATCGCCGCCGCGTGCGCCGAGGTTCGCTGGAGATCGCCCTGACCTCCAAGGAGTATGCGGTGCTCGAGTTCCTCATGCTTCGCGCCCCACACCCCGTCACGCGAAGCGAAATTGTAGAGCACGTCTGGGACTGCCACTTCGACAGCGAAACCAACCTGGTTGAAGTTTATATTAACCGTCTGAGGCAGAAAATCGATCAGGATCAACAGGCCCGGCTGATTCATACGCTGCGCGGCGTTGGCTACCTGCTTGAACTTCGCGAGGAACGAACGGCTGATGAGCGCCAGCTTCGGGAGAAAATCTGACGTTCGCTGGCACAGCGTTCGCCCTTCAAACGTTGCGGCTTGTTCGGCTGCCGAAGCCGCTGGGCTAAAAGGACAACGCCTACATTGCGCTTAGGAAGGTTTCTCTTCAAATTTCCGCCGCAGCGCTTGATGCAGCCGGTCGCGGACGACGTCCGGCATGGGAAAGAGCTTGCCGTCGCAGTAAAGCTCGATGACTTTCCGCGTCGTGTCAAAAATAACTTGGCAGTGGCCGCACTTGCACAAGTGCTCCTGTAGGACGCGCTTCAAGTCTCCGGAAAGCTCTCCGTCGTAATATCTCGAAATCTCCTGAAAGGCTTCTTGGCAGGTCAAGCGTTCACTCTCGTTTGAAAGTTTTGGCAAGCTCCTCGCGCAACCGCATCCGGGCGCGGAACAGACGGGCCTTCACTGCACCCACGCTCAGATTCAGCGCCTCGGCTGTTTCTTCTGTGGATAAGTCCTCCACGTCTCTCAGAAAAAACGCCGCTCGCAGACTGGGCGGCAGATTGCTTGCAGCGTTCAGTAGCAACCTCTCCATCTCTTCCTGGCTCACAATCTGTTCTGGATCCGGCTTCCAGTCGCGGAATTCGCGAGGTATCAGCCGCCCGTCCTCGTCGACCCCATCTTCCAGAGGTTCGGACTTGTCTGAGCGCCGCTTCCGCAGTTTCATCAAGCCTTCGTTCACTGCGATGCGCGCCAGCCAGGTGTAAAAACGAGAATCCTGGCGGAACCCCGGCAGATGCTCAAACGCCTTCAGAAACGTCTCCTGCAGAATGTCCTCGGCATCTTGCTGGTTGCCGGTCAGCCGCAGGCCAAGGCGATAGATCTTTCGCTCATACCGGTTCACCAACTCCTCGAACGCCTCGGCGCTTCCAGCCTTGGCTTCGGTAACGAGCACGCCTTCGGTCTTTTCGTCGAGAGCTTGCTGCGGCGCTTGCATAAGGTCCCTGAATTAAGAGCTGTTTCCGGGACTTCACCCCGGTGGACACTATCGCAGTATAATGCACGTTTACGCCACACTCCAAATGCTACTGACGGTGGTGATGCAGTTTGAACGCGCAGCGGCGAGTTTACCCCGCCAACTGGCGCCGTGAATCCGCCCTCTCAAACTGCTCCGCTACCTGACGCTCGGCGCGCCTCTTTTAGAGATGCGCGGCCAAGCGGCCTGTTACAGCGATTCAAAACGCCGTGCCGCGTAGTCACTCTTGTGGCGGCTGTCATTCCCGGGAAGGCGAACCTGGCTGGAAGTCAAGTGGTCACTCTAGTTCTGACTTAGTTGGGAGGATTTCAACATGAAAACGCGGCGCACTCGGCAAGATCGAAAAATCTCCTCGGCGGGCGCCCAGAGCGGTCTTACGCCGCAGCTCCTCGCCGAGGCCCAGCGGCTGCTTAAAAAACACTATTTATCCCAGATCAGCCAATGCCTGAAGCAGCTTGACGAACAGGACGTCTGGTGGCGGCCGAATCCGGCTTCAAACAGCGTAGGAAACCTGACGCTTCATCTGGCAGGCAATGTGCGGCAATGGATCGTTTCCGGCTTGGGCGGGAAGCCGGATTTCCGGAATCGCGACCGCGAGTTCCGGGAGCAGGGGCCGATGCCTCCCCGGCTTCTGCTCGCCGTTCTGCGCAAATCCGTGCGGGAAGCCTGTGCAGTTCTCAAGGCCCTGAGTCCTGCCGATCTCGAAGCAGTGCACACAATCCAGAAGCATCAGGTAACAGGCTTTCAGGTCATCTCGCACGTAACCAGCCATTTCGCTTACCACAGCGGGCAAATCATTTTTATTACCAAGATGAGGCTAGGCCAGGACCTCGGCTTCACGCGCCTGCCGGGCGCGGCGCCTGTCCGGCGAAAAAACCGCCGCCTTTCGGCGATTTAGGTCTAATGTCCCTGATCAGAAGTTCGCTGAAAAAGTGATATCCAGGCCGCTGTCATCCGAGGGACGGTGTTATTGATCGGCCGTGGAATCTGCTTTGCTTTCAATGTCCCGGTTGCAAGCGGATTCCTCGCGGGGTTTGCCCTGAGATTCTTCGCTGCACTCTCTCGAAAGTCATCCATCCACGTCCTGTCATTCCCGCGAAAGCTTGTCCTCCGCGCAGGCGGGGGAGCAGGAATCCAGGATGTTTCGTACCGGTCTGGACCCCCCGCTTTCGCGGAGGATGACAGGGTATTGCGACTTTCATCGCCATGAGTGAGCCGAAGGCTCATGGGACACTCAGAATAGCAATGATAAAAGCAAGCGGGCTCAGAGCGATTCGAAGAGGAGCGAATCGGCTCAGAATGACAAGCGAAGAACTCGGAATGCGATCCTCTGTCCCTGAAATTTCTTGTCTCATGGGTCTCATGGGTCTCCTTCGTCTCGTCTGGAGTTGTTAAGCTGGATGAAGTCCATCGTGGCGAATCAAGATGTACTGAAATCATGGCTCTCATCTTTTGCAAACCCGGTTTCACCGGAAAGAGGCTGAAGGCGCCGGTCTGGTGCGCTAACCAGCCTCCGAGGGTGAAGGGGCGGGCAAAGCGAGAAAACGCCTTGGAATCAATAAACAGCAGGCCGAAGGTGCGAGTCCTATTATGGATTCGGATTGATGGTCTCGTGGCAGCGCCGCGGCGCGCCGGGGCACAAGGAAGGCGGCGAACAGATTCCCTGGCTCGGAATGACATTCAGACTTATGCAACGAACTTATAGTCGGGACACTAACGAGTTTTCGCCTCGAATCAACAAGGCGCGCCTGCGTTGCCCGATCGCCGCTACAGCCGCTCCTGTGCGGGCTATAATGAATGAGACTAGAAAAGCCCCGTGGACTGCTTAAACCAAGACCGTTATTGCCGCCAGATTCTCTTTGCGCCCATCGGCCGCGAAGGTCAGGAACGCCTGCGCAACGGGCGCGCAGTGATCCTCGGCTGCGGGGCGTTAGGCGCCGCTCAGGCTAGCTTGCTGGCGCGCGCCGGGGTAGGCAAGCTCCGCATTGTGGATCGTGACTACGTCGAGGAAAGTAACCTGCAGCGCCAAACGCTTTTTGACGAGTCTGACGCCAGAGAAAAGCTCCCGAAGGCTGCCGCTGCGCAGCGAAAATTGCGGCTAATCAACTCAGACGTTGAAGTTGAGGGAGTCATCGCTGACGCTCGTGGAGACAACATCGAGGAGATCATCTCCGGCGCAAACGTCGTTCTGGACGGGTGCGACAATTTCGAAACCCGCTTTCTTCTGAACGACGCCGCCGTGAAGCTCCGCATTCCCTGGATTTACGGCGCAGTTGTGGGTAGCTACGGGATGACGCTCACGATTCTGCCGGGCCAGACAGCATGCTTTGCTTGCGCGCTGCCCGAGCCTCCCGAAGGGCTCGGCGAAACTTGCGACACGGCAGGCGTCATCGGTCCCGCAGTGAACTGGGTAGCCTCCATCCAAGTAACTGAAGCGCTGAAGATTTTACTGGGATTAGAAGCCGAACTGCACGGCAAGCTGATGGATTACGACATCTGGAGCAACCGGCTGCAGCAGGTGCGGGTCGCTCGCGATCCCAGTTGCCGTGTCTGTGCGAAGCATGAGTTCTTGCGCCTGAACGGAGCATTCCCGGCCCCCATCGTGCTATGCGGGCGGGATGCCGTTCAAATTCGCCAAGCCCGTCAACTGGACCTTGGAGCGCTCGAAAGCCGGCTTGGAGCATTCGGAGAAGTCCGCGCCAATGCTTACCTGGTCCATTGCCGGCTGAAAGATTACGAGCTGACGGTGTTTCCCGATGGCCGCGCCCTCATCAAAGGCACGCATGACCCCGCCATTGCGCGGTCGCTCTACGCTCGCTACATCGGCGCGTAGGAGCGAAGCGGAACGAGATCGTCCGGCTGTGGCGCTCACATGGACGTATAGGTCCTGAAGCTCTTCTACTGGATTACGATGCCGGCGTAGCCCACCACCGAGTTACAGTCGCCTCCGGCGTCCGCTGAGGTAGCGTACTTGAGGAGTTTCGCGCGGCTGGCTCCCAGGTTTTTCATCGCCGCGAGCGTCGCGACAGCGGGACCGCATCCGCACATCGTGATTCGTTCGCGGAAGATAACGTCGTAGAGGCCACGGGCATCCAGGGCGAGAATCCTGTCAATGGCCTTTTGATCCTTTGAGCGGGTGACGCCATCCGGCTCGTAGTGATTCATGTCGCTCGATGCGACCACGAAAACCGGCTTATAAAATTCCTGAAGCGCGCGCGCCAATTGCGCTCCGAAGGAGACGAGCTTTTCATAACTAATTGACCCAAGGGCGACTGGCACGAAGCTGAACGAGTTCATTTTCCGCTGCAGAAAAGGAATCTGCACTTCAAGCGAATGCTCCCCTGCATGCGCCGCCTCATCCTCCGCCAGGAACGGACAGCGGCGGCGAATTACTTCGGCAAGCTCGGAGTCAATTGGAGCGTCGCCAAGCGGTGTGCGCCACGCGCCGCTTGTCGCAATCGCGAACGGCTCGCCGCGCCCGAAATGATTCGGCCCTAGAATAACGATTGAATTGCTTTGCGGCAGGCAGCGGTAGACAGCGCCTGCAACATGTCCGGAATACACATAGCCCGCGTGCGGCGCAAGGCAGGCCATGGCTGTAGGCAGCATCTCTTCCGG
>JBOGJZ010000299.1:0-1536 GCA_050745645.1 Terriglobia bacterium
CAGTCTATTGTCTCCGTACGGCCTGCCAAGTTTGACGCTGCGCCTCCAGTGAGCGCCAGTAAAAAGCATCCGAGAATCAGAAGCTTTGCCCGATGCTGAAAAAATACTGGATTCGTGGTAATTGCTGCACCTCCGTGACGGGCGCCGTCAGTTGAAAGCTCGGTGGATTGAAATCGTAGGCCACATCGAGCCGGATGGGGCCAATCGGTGTTTTGTAGCGCAGCCCGACGCCGGCAGATTCGACCGTGTAGTTAAGATCGGTGGGCGAACTCTGAGTGAATTTCAGCAGCCGCATCTCCGCAAGGCTGGAATAGACGTTCCCGGCGTCATTAAACAGCACCACTCCATACCGGCCCTGGTGGAAACGGAATCGCAACTCCAGTTGATTCACAAAAAGAGCATTGCCACCGATGGGAAACCCTGTGACCAGATCACGAGGTCCTGCCTGGTTCAGCGAAAAGGCTCGCAATGAATCGCTACCGCCCGCAAAGAATCGTTCCGGCAGCGGGATGCCATTGCTGACGAGACCTGAGGGGCCGGTGGCGTGCGCGGATGACCCGTAAGGCGTTTCCACTCCGAACTGCGTGTTGCGGGCAAAGACGAGGCGCGACCCCAGACGGTAGTAGGTAGAATTCTGTCCCCAAAAGCGCGTGAAATCCGCCTGTGAGCCCACCTTGTCCGCCGAAACGCTGCCATCCAGCAAAGAGTAGGACCCTCGCGTTGCGTCTGTGGGATCATCGCGAGTGTCATGAACGAATGTTGACTCGAAACCCGCGTCCCGTACCGGCTGGCTCACCAGGGGAATTTCCTCCGGGTTGATGCGCAACGTAGCGGCGTCTACGGACACGCGGCGGAAGTTGTAGCGGCCAAGCAGGAAAGTAGAAGGCGTATATTGCTTCTCCACCGTCAACGACACCTCTGCAACGGTCGACGTAAACGTCAAAACATCGCGGCTCCGTTCCACGAGAGAGGCGAAATTCAAACTGAGATTCGGGTGATTGAGAAGACGTGAGATCAGGTAGCTTGCATCGCCGCCGGTCTCCAGGTTCGAGAGGCGGCCGCGGAGGGAAAGAGTCTGATCGCGGCCGCCAACGTTGATGCGCGTCAAGTTCAGCGAAAGCCTTGGGCTGGCGCTGTATTCTCCCTGCGGTTTATTGCCGGTTAACCTCTGCACATCCAAGCCGAACCCATAGCCCAGAGTCCACCGTTGAGCCTCCTCCACGCTGACCAGAACCGTCTTTTGCCGCTCTCGGCCACCTGGATCGAGGGGTGCGATTTGCACGGAATTGAACAGGCCGAGGTTATAGAGGCGCTGCTGCGAGTCATAGAGTCTGGCTGGACTTAGCGGCTGGCCGGCCTTGAATGTGATTTGGCGCTGAATGACCCCGGCGCGCGTATACCGGTTGCCGATCACCACCACTCTGGCGATTGTCTCCCGAGGGCCTGGTTTAATGAGATAAGTCACAATCATCTCATACGGCTTATGCGGCCCGGCTGAAGAGACTCCCGGCGTAACTACCGCCGCATCATGGCCCT
>JBOGJZ010000300.1:0-4164 GCA_050745645.1 Terriglobia bacterium
TGCTAACAGCTTGGCCGATGAGCGCATCGCCAGCATTCGCGCCGACTGGCGAGGCCTGCCAGTAAAACCCTGTTGACGAGTTATAGAAAAGATAGAATGTCGCACTGGCGGGCGTAGCGGGAATCGCAGGCGCGGAGGCGGGGGCATAGCGCTGGCCTTGGGCGTAGAGCACGCCCGTCGTGATGCCCGGCGTGAGCGACGATGAGGTTGAAAGCGTAAAGCCGAAAACCACGCCATTGATGCCGAGATCGCTGAACATGATGTCGCTGAGGAAGGCGACGTTTGTATCGAGCAGCAGGGCGTTCGCATCCTGATCGGCTTCGTAGCCAGTCAAGCCGTGCTGCGACTGGATCAGCCCCTTGCGCGGCAAAATCGTTCGAGTTACGGCCATTGTTTCATTGCCTCATATTTTCGTTGGTTCATTGACTCAATGACTCAATTGTTTTGGCTCAGCGAGCTGCGCTGGCAGACGGCGTAGACTTTCACGGTACCCTGCGCCTGCGCGCCATTCGTGCTTCCATAAACCTCGCACGTCACCATGCCCGTCGCGTCGTTGATGTCGAGTTCATACGGCGCGGCGATCAAATTGCCCGAATAGCTATCTGTATTTGCGAGCGTGGGAAAGCCTGCCTGGCCGGAGATAAATCCCGGCGCGGGCGCGCGCGTCGAAGCCAGGATTGGAATAAACATGCATTCCGAGCGCTGATAGACATAGCCGTCCACCGGACTGACAGGCGCGGGAACGGTATTGCCGCTTGCAAAAAATCCCATGTAAATGATCTCGCAGCGCACCGCAGCGAACTTTGCGTTATGCGAAATCTTCTGCAGCGAGTCATCGGTGAGCGGCTGATTGCCCGCGATGGCGGAGTCGGCCAGATCAAAAAAGCCCGGTATGGCGTTGAAGGTTAGCTGCGACATGGCTCAATCCTCTTTTATCTTGTTCCAGCGCTTTGCCCCGCCCGCGCGAATGGCTCGATCAGCGGAGAGTGATCTCGGACAGCACAACTCGCCGTTCACGGCTACGCGGCACCGGCACCGGTCACATTGAGTGCAGCCTGACATTGCCGGGCGGCGGCAGCCGCCGCACTCTTTGCAGGCGCAGCGCTGCTGCCTAAAAGATCGTATTCCCCGCGTCCCCATCGGCATAAGTCCCGGCGCCTGCCGCGCTTGAAATGAACATGTATTCCGCCTGCTGTTGCGCGCTCGCGCCGGTCCACGCAGGCAGATTGTCCGCCGCCGGAGCGATGTAATACGGCGTGGTCAGGTTAATGAACCGCGTGTCGAGCAAGTCGAACTCCACGTTGCCCTGCGCGTAATTCGGGCGCTTCCCAATCACCTCGCACACGACACTCGTCAATCCCAGCCTGCCGGTCTGAAAATCAGCCACTAGCGGATGGGTCAGCCACACGTAATCGCCCAGTTCGACTGCGATGGCAGAGAGAAAAACCTTGGCTTTATAGACCGGCGGCGCAAAGGCGTGGCGGCGGAAGATGCGGTCGGCGATCATCTGCGCCCGCATATAGCCGCCGTAAGGCAGCACCAGCCCGGTGGCCTCGATCTGTTGCTGGAAAATCTGGTTGTACCGGATCAGCGATTCCTGCTGCTCAAAGGTCACCTGAAAGTCATAGGCGCGCGCCGCCGTCGTGACCCCGGAGTTTTCCACGTTCAGCTTCACCGTCACCACATTGATGACCCGCTGCCGGCTGGTCTGGGGAATACCCACAATGTTTTTCTGATTCAGCGCCATCACCGGCGTCTGATCAGCAGGCGATTTCATCGACTTCAGCGCCAGCCGCCCGTCGGCGCGCACGATCAGGTAAAGGCCAAGCGGCTTTAGAATCTGCTCTTCGATAAACTGCTTGCCGTCGATAGGCCGGGTGATCTGAAACTCAAACCAATCGCCGGAAAACTCCGTATCCCGCAGCGCCAGCATCCCCGGCACGTCGACATAGGGGTTTGGATTAATCAGCGTCGAGTTGTCGCCCGGCGTGAAGATCACCCAGCCGGGCGCAGGACCCAGCGGATCGTAATTCTGCTGGCTAGAGTAAACCTGAATCGCGCGCTCCAGCACGTAATCTGAGCCGCGCAGCGACGGGTCCTGTCCAACGCCGAGCTCGTTTTGCAGCGTCGCAAGTAATAGATCGATGGGGTTGCCCTGCACGTAGCGCGGGTTCTTATCGCTCGCAGGAAAGGCGTTCGCGCCCACCGCCGGACCAATCGGCTGCGGCGCTTTCGCGGATTGCCCTGGCGTCCATTCGAGCGGGCCGCCGCGAATCCAAATCTGCTGGCCCAAAAGGAAGCGCTGCACGTCGCTTAGGGTGAAGGTAACCTCGCCATCCGCTGTCCAGCCGGTCTGCGTGATCTGCGCGGTATGCAGCGTGACAAAATCTCCAAGACTCTGGCCGGGAAATCCCATCTTGATCTGCGCCACTTTGCCGATTAGCGCGTCCTGCGCAGTCAGCCCTTTCAGCGTCCCGCTGGGATCGATGCATTTCACCGTCGCTGCGCCCACTGAAGAAGCGCCGTCAAGCTCATTCACTGTCTGGCTCATGCCTTGCGGGATCGTGAGATAGGGCAGCACCGTGGCGTTCGTCGCGATACTCAGCAGCAGCCCCGGATTCGTGGAGGTAAGCCACATCCAGGCTGTGGCCGCAAACATCGGCCACACTTCAAATTCATAAGGCAGCGCGCGCGAAGCAAGCGAATAGCCAATCAGCGAGCCATCCGCCGTCACGCCGCGGATGGTGCGCTGACTGCTCACCAGAGCAGCGAGGAATGCATCAATCGCCGCCTGGCTGCCGAAAAATGCCTGCAGGTTGGCATCGCCGTACATCACGAGCAGCGCCAGGATCATTCCCCACGTTCCTTCCTGCCACACGCTTGCCGGAGAGCCTGAATAGCCGCCTGCCGAGTTGTTGTACGGCTTAAAGCCGCTGAAAGCCGAGAGCTGCTGATAGGCTTCGTTATAGGAATTTAAAGCTGAGGACTTGGCGATGGGCTGGTTCTGTAAATAGAAAGTCTGATAAGCAAACTCGATGGCTTGCTCAGCCTGCGTGGTTGCGCCCACCGTGTAAGCGAGAATCGCCGCCCAGGTCCCGCTCGCATCCAGCGCCTCAGAGGTATCGAGCCCGCTCGATGAAGCGCCTTGTGCGAAGTGGCCCGGAATCTGGCCGTTCGGCGCAACGTAGAGGTTTGCGAGAACCTGGCTCGCCACCATCTCCGCGATGGTTTGAATCTGTGAGGCGGTGGCCTGCAGCGAGGTGGATTGAGCCTTGGTGATGTTGCCGGTCTTTAAGAGCTGAATCGAAGCCGTCTGCAGCACGCCAGCCGCGCGCATGAAAGCGAAATAGATGTCCGCCTGATGCTCGGTCGAAACGCTCGTTTGCAGCCCTGGAACCCACTGGTAGCCCGGATCCACGTATTTGCCGATGCCCAGATAAAACAGGTCCTTCGTCAGATCGTTCGCACTCGATTGCAGCGTCAGCAGGAAGTCAATCATCCGCTGCAGATAGAGCGCCGGAGTGTAGTCGAGCGAGAGAACCATATAGACCGCGTAGGCGTAGCAGACCCAAGCCATCGCGCCCGCGCGGATGTAGGCCTGATCGATCTGGCCGTTGTAGATGTCATAGCTGAAGGCGAGCGAATTCTCAGGCTGCAAGCCGCCCACGCTGAAGTTGTCAAAGTAGAGGTCGCCGGCGGCCGTTAGCGTTACCTTAAAGCCCGTAATGGCCGTCAGCATGTCGCCCGCCAGGGTTGAAACCAGACTCGCCGCATCGATCAGGTTGGTGCGGTAAAATCCGCCCCCGGGTCCAATGGCGATGGTGATGATCTTGGTTGAGGAATTGTACGAAGCAGGCGCCGCTGCGCCGCTCGTCACCTGAACATCTGTTACCTTGCCGCCGCTGGTCGTGACGCTGATGTCAAAGATGAACGTCGCCGCAGCCGCTTCCTTGTGCTGAAACTCAAGCTGGCCATCGGCCGAATCAGGCAGACCCGCTCCGGTGTAAGCGAAGTAGTCATTGGCGGCGGCAGCGTGAAAATCCACTACCAGGCCGGTCCCATAAGGCGGCTGCTCGGGATCATTTACGTCTGTAACCGTGTCGTTGGAATTCGATTTCGACCAGCGCGACGCGGAATTATTGTCTTCGCCGTTTTCGAGAACGG
>JBOGJZ010000301.1:0-2087 GCA_050745645.1 Terriglobia bacterium
ATTCAAAGGTGCACCGAGACCGAGGCTCAGCGCTAAAGCAATCATTGCTCCCCCCAACAATAGCCCATTGTCCCTGAAGCTTGCACGTTCTTTCATGGAGAGGCCTCCTCAGTAATTCGCGGGTTGCAGACTCCGCTCGTGCTTCGCAGTAAATTAATTTCTATTCACTTTGGGTTAACCTTGTACTTCAACGCCGAAGCAAAGTCAAGCGGAAAATCTGCCTGGGTCGTTAGCATATGAAATGTCCGGCGAAAACGGCTAGAGGATCGATCATTCTGGAGGTGGGAGGCAGGATGCCGGGACACTCAGAGGCCGCCTGGGAGCGGGCGATGAAGGTACAAGAAGTCACATTGCGAGCAACGAAAGAAAGGCGCCAAGCACCTCTGCTTGGCCAATGAAGAGACTGTGCCGGAGTGGCGTCGAGCGGAGTGTGAGGCAGCGAAAGGCGAGAATTTGAAAACCGGAAGGGCCTGGGCAATCAAGGAAGCGCTGCTCAAGCTCTGGTCCTATCACCATCCGCAACGGGAAGCCTGGCCGAAACAGATGGTGGTCGCCCACTCTAAACCCATAAGCGGCTCTTAAGTAAAGACCGGCGATTGCAGACCACCGCTACCGCCGGAGTTCTCACACAACTTCGAGAGCTGCCTTAACCCGCGTAGGGGTGAGAGGCACTTGGCGCACGCGGGCGCCAGTGGCGTCGAAAATCGCGTTCGCGATGGCTGCAGCGGTCGGGCGGGTTGCCGGTTCGCCCGCGCCGCCTGGCGGCATATCGGTATGGTTCAGGAGCACGATGTCAACCTGATCCGGAACGTCCGATGATCTCACGATGGGATAGGTCACCCAATCCACGCTGGTCACGTTGCTCCGGTTAAACTTCACTTCTTCTTTCATAGCGCGGCTGAGGGACTGCATCAGGTTCGCAGCAACCACGCCGCGAAGCCCATTCGGATTAACGATCAGCCCGCAATCCTGGACGCAAACGAAGCGCTTAATGCGGACCGCTCCTGTGCGGCGGTTGACCTCAACTTCAGCAACCGTCGCCACCCAGGTCCCTCTGCGGTTGCCGAGCGCGATACCGCGACCCGTAGCGATTTCCGCCGCGCCGTTATCTTTTTTCGGCGACGGGCGGCTATCCCAGCCGGAGTGCTTTGCGGCTGTGGCCAGCGCGGCTTTCGCACGCGGATGGGTGAGGTGCCTGAGCCGCAATTCAATCGGGTCAACGCCGGCAGCTGCGGCGGCTTCGTCCACAAACGACTCGACTGCAAACGTGACGGAGGGGCCTTCGGGATCGCGCAGGTGAGAAGTGCGAAGCGGAGATCCGGCGCCGTAAAAAGCGGGGACCACCCGTCCGGCGGCGTAAACATTCGGGAACTCATAAGCGATAGACTGCTCACCCCATTCGCAGAACTCGATGACGCCGCTCGTGTTGAGAACTCCCGCCAGTTGGGATCCCAAAAAGTTACCTGCGCTGTCGGGGCGATAGTAAGTCTCACCGCCCGAAAACGCGATGGAGGTAAATTGGAGCGCGCTCACCATTCCCCGAGCGTCCAGCCCTGCAACCAGGTCACAGATCACGGCTGGGCCTTTCGTGCCCCACGCGGTCATGTCCGCCCGCATCCATTGGACGCGCACGGGCTTGCCGGCGGCCTGAGAGAGAAGCACGGCATCCGCGGCGGAGTCGTCATAACCAGGCCGGCCATAAGAACCGGCGTCTTCGACCCAAATCACCCGGACCTTATCCTCCGGCACGCGCAACAATTCAGCCAGGCCCTTGCGCAGAGAATGAGGTTTCTGGGTTCCGCTCCAGACTGTCGCCGAGCCGTCTGGCTTGACGTCTGCCACGGCGCAACCCGGGCCCATGGTGGCGTGCGACTGATAAGGCCACTCGTAGATTGCCGCCACTTTCTTAACCGCGTTCGACATCGCGGCAGCGGCATCGCCCCGGTTGAGCATCACCTTGCTCGCCTTGGGAGCGACTGCCCGCATGTGCTGATACAGCCTGTCCTGTTCCGGGAAGATCGGCTGAGGCTCGCTCCAGGTCACCTTCAGCGCCTCGGCGGCCCGGATAGCAGACCACTCAGTTTCCG
>JBOGJZ010000302.1:0-13066 GCA_050745645.1 Terriglobia bacterium
ATCCAGGCCTTGCAAGGCGCTACGGTGAAAAAACACTTCCTGACCGTCTTCGGCGCGAATGAAACCGAAGCCACGGTCCCGGATCAACCTTTTGATAGTACCCGTCATGTGAGCCTCACTCGCATAAGAGAGGAGCAGCGCTCGTTGTGTTGGCTAGCCAGCGCGCGGCCCAGGAAAACCCTCTGTTACGCTCATTGGACTTTATCAACCACGAGGCCGTTTGTCAAAGGCTGCGGCGGCGCAGGTGACGGCGCCACACAGACGCTGCCTTGCTTTAACTGGAAGCGAGGTCTATAATTTTTTAGTGTGGCCTAAGTGGGCGAAAGCCCACTTTTTTGTTGGAGGATTCCTCTCCGGCCGTGTACGTATCGGCATGGGTGTGTCTTGGAGGACACGCGCCGCTAAATGACGGGAGATGTTGACAAAATCCGGACGTTAGCAGAACGTGTAGCAGCCTCCGAAGGGCTCACGCTGGTAGATGTTGAGCTCAAGGGAGGGCGGTCAAACCAACTGCTTCGAATCTATATTGACAAAGCGCAAGGCGTTTCACACGCTGACTGCGCGCTGGTGAGCGAGCAGATGAGCGCCTTGCTGGATGTGGAAGATCCTTTGCCGGGGCCATATACGCTGGAGGTATCCTCGCCTGGCCTGGACCGTAAGCTCACAAAGGCAAGCGATTATACGCTTTTCGCCGGCCGGCGCGCGCGCTTGGTGCTGCGCGAGCCGGTAGAACAACAGAGAGTGCTCGAGGGGCGGCTTGCTGGTTTGGAATCGGGCCGCGCCCGGCTGGATATGGGCGGCGGCAACATTCACGAGCTCGATCTTGCGAACATCGTAAAAGCCAGGCTGGTGCTTGAAAGCGAATCGAGCAAGAACAGCGGCGCCAGCGCTGACCGGTAGTCCCGAGGAGAAGATTGGAAAGTCTGTGACGACGAGTCTGCTTTATCAAACTATTGACCAATTGAGCCGGGAAAAGGGCATCGACCCGCAGGTCATTATATCCGCGGTGGAAGACGCCATTCTTGTGGCCACCCGGAAATATTATAAGAGTGCGGAAGACCTCGAATCGCGCTTCAACAAGGACACCGGAACGGTGGAGGTTTTTGCCGTTAAGAAGGTGGTGGCTGACGTTGAAGACGCAGACCGCCAGCTTTCGCTCGATGACGCGCGGCTGTATGATCCGGAAGCGAGCCTGGAAGGAGAAATCCGCATTCCCAAGGCCACCGATGTTCTGGGCCGCATCGCTGCGCAAACAGCCAAGCAGGTGATCTTCCAAAAAGTGCGCGAGGCGGAACGCGACACGGTTTACGCTGAGTACAGTCAACGCATCGGCGAACTGGTGAACTGCACGGTCAAGCACCTTGAAGGACCGGACGTCATAGTGGACCTGGGCCGCACCGAAGGCCGAATGCCTCGCCGTGAACAATCACGGTTGGAAACGTATCAAGCTGGCGACCGCCTGCGCGCAGTGATCACCGCGGTTGACCGGCCGGCGCGCGGACCGCAAGTTGTGGTCTCACGCGCTGACGCCATGCTGGTGCAGCGGCTGTTTGAAATTGAGGTGCCTGAAATATATGACGGCACCGTGGTCATCCGAGCCATTGCGCGCGAGGCGGGCGAGCGCACCAAGGTGGCCGTGTTCTCCAAGGACCCGGATGTGGACTGCGTCGGTGCTTGCGTCGGAATGAAAGGGATGCGCGTGCAGTCGATCATTCGCGAATTGCGGGGCGAGAAGATCGATATCATCGAATACAGTGAAGATGCCGTTACGTTTGCGGGTAACGCGCTGAGCCCGGCAAAGATCAACCACGTTTCCATCGTCGATGCCGAGGCGAAACACCTGGAAGTGATTGTAGAAGACAGCCAACTTTCGCTGGCTATAGGCAAAAAGGGCCAGAACGTTCGGCTTGCGGCAAAGCTGCTTGGCTGGCACATCGACATCAAGAGCGAAGAGGAGAAGCGCCAAGAGATCGAATCCCAGATGGCTGCCATGGCGCTCCGGGGAGCGGCGATCAGTGAGTTAGCTGGCCTGGGAGAAAAAACCCTGCAGAGATTGCAGGAGCACGGCATCGAGACGGTTGAGCAACTCGCTCAGATGACTCCGGTGGATTTGACCAACATCTCCGGCATCGGGGAAAAGACTGTTGAAAAAATCCGGCGCGTGGTGACGGAATACTTCGAGCAAGAAGAACCCTCTGCCGCAGAAGAGGAGCCGGGCCCCATCCAAGCGGCCGAGGCTGCCGCCGATGCAGAGGCGCCTGCTGAAGCTCCGGTTGAAGCCACCGGAGGCGCGGCCGCGGGTAGCGTAAGCGCAGAGCCGGTGGAAAACGAAGCTGACTTACAATCTGTAACTGGCGCCGGGGACATGGCGACGGAAACCGCTCCGGCCGGGCCGGAAGAGGGAACGGCCGAGCAGCCGGAAGAAAGCCGCGAAGATAAGCCTGAGAGTAATTCAGTCTGAGGCAGCGGCGTTGCGTTAGCCGCGAAAGTGCGGACATCTAGTCTTCGGGGAGACAAAATTTGGTGAGTGGCAAGATTCGGATTAACGACTTGGCGCGAGAGTTGGAGGTGAAGAGCAAGTCTGTCCTCGACTATCTGCATGAGATCGGGCATACGGACAAAAAGTCGCACTCGAGCGCCATCGATGACGATGTTGCCGCCCAGGTGCGTTCGCATTTCCTGCAAGCCGGAGAGGAACCAGCTAAGGAATCGAAGCCAAGCGTAACAGCCCCAGCTCCGCCCAGGGAAATTGCCGAACCCGAGACCCCTAAGCCTCCAGTCTTGCATCACGAAGCTCCTCAGATTCCCCGGACGATAGAGCAGATTAAGGCGGACGCACGAAAAGCCGTCATGCCGCCCCCACGGCCTGCGCCTCCCATCGCTACCGTGGAAGCCGCGAGCAAACCCTCCACGGCTATGGCGCCGACTCCTTCCGGCGGTTTGCTCCGCTCCAAAGTTTCATCCACGCCGGCAGGGGTAACTCTGGGAAGTCGCGTGCCGTCACCCGCAACCGCGCGAGCAGCGCCGCAAACAGCCGACAGGCCATCAGGGATTGAACCCGTCCTAGCCGGCAAACCTGCGGCTTCGCTTGCGAAACCCGGGCGGGGAGTGGCGCTTAAGAAGAATCCGGCCTCCAATCAGCCGATCTACCCAGGCGTTGCCGCATCACGAGGTCTGGCGGTGCGACCGTCGGCCTCACGCCGACCCGGTGAACATCGCCCCATGCACCCTACAGCTACACGTCTCTCGCCAGGTGTTCCGGGCGCCCGGCCCGCAGCGAACGCTCCAGCGATCGCCTCGCCGGGGCAGCGGGCGCTATCCACGCCGCCTATGACGCGACCGTTCGCGTCCGCTCGGCCTCAATCAAGGGTGATGGGTCCCGTCGTACCCGCTGATGCCAAGGAAGTTCCAATAACCCGCAAGATCACGATCACCGAGGGAGTCAGCATCAAGGACCTTTCGGAGAAGCTGGAAGTCCGCGCCAAAGACGTCATCAAGCGCCTGTTTGAAAAAGGCATTTTCTCGACGATCAATCAAACCCTTGACAGCCAAACCGCCCAGGAAGTGGCGCGGGACTTTGGCGCTGAGACCACAGTAATCAGTTTTGAAGACGAGATCTCACAGGAGGTGGAGGAGATCGACAAGCCCGAAGACTTGAGGCCTCGTCCGCCGGTAGTCACGGTCATGGGTCACGTCGATCACGGTAAGACCTCTCTGCTGGATGCTATTCGTGAAACCAATGTGACGGCGCGCGAGGCGGGCGGGATTACCCAACACATAGGCGCCTACCACGTTGCCGTGAATGGACGCAAAGTGGTGTTCCTGGATACTCCCGGCCACGAGGCGTTCACTCTGATGCGCGCCCGCGGCGCTAAAGTGACTGACGTGGTCATACTGGTCGTTGCCGCCGACGACGGCGTAATGCCGCAAACAACCGAAGCCATTAACCATGCCCGCGCCGCTAAGGTGCCCATTTTGGTCGCCATCAATAAAA
The DNA here is from genome assembly GCA_050745645.1 of Terriglobia bacterium. Classification (GTDB taxonomy): domain Bacteria; phylum Acidobacteriota; class Terriglobia; order UBA7540; family UBA7540; genus RH2-MAG17b. The sequence goes on from JBOGJZ010000302.1 coordinate 3,995, forward strand.
TTGACAAGCCGGAAGCCAACCCGGAACGGGTAAAAAAACAACTGGCCGATCTCAACCTGATGCCGGAGGAATGGGGCGGCGATACGGTAACAGTGGAGGTTTCCGCCAAGCAGAAAAAGAATCTTGAGTTGCTGCTGGAGATGATTCTGCTGGTCGCCGACATGCAAGGCGTCAAGGCCAATCCGAATCGGCCCGCCTCAGGCACCGTTCTCGAAGCTAAACTCGACCGTGGCCGCGGCCCGGTAGCTACGGTGCTGGTTGAGAACGGGACGCTGCACGTTGGAGACAGCTTCATCGTGGGCGCCATTTACGGCAAGGTCCGGGCGATGCTGGACGATCTTGGCCGGCCCACGGCCGAGGCGGCTCCGGCAACGCCGGTAGCAGTTCTGGGCCTCGAAGACGTGCCCCAAGCAGGCGACAGGTTTCAGGTGATTGAGGATACAACCAAAGCCCGCCAGATCGCTCTCCACCGTCAAGCCAAGGCCAGGGATGCCGCTCTCGCCAAATCGGCGCGGCTTACGCTCGATCATCTTCACCAGCAGCTCGCAGCCGGCGATGTGAAAGAATTGCCCATTATCATCAAGGCGGATGTGCAGGGTTCGGCGGAGGTTATTTCTGACACGCTCGCTAAGCTAAGCGACGATAGGGTGAAGGTAAAAGTCCTTCACGCCGGGGTGGGCGCGATTACCGAAACCGATGTTCTGTTGGCCACGGCTTCGAACGCGGTTATCATCGGATTCAACGTCCGGCCGGAACGCAAGGCTGCGGAACTTGCCGCGCTCGAGAAGGTTGATATCCGGTTGCACACCATCATATATGAGCTCATGGACGAAATCCGCAAGGCCAAGGTAGGCCTGCTGGAGATCAGGTACAGGGAAATATCTTTAGGCCGCGTGGAAGTCCGGGAAACCTTCCACATCGCCAAGGTAGGAACCGTGGCCGGTTGCCAGGTCTTGGACGGCAAGCTCACTCGTGACGCCAACATTCGCTTGCTGCGTGACAACGTCGTGACTTATGAAGGACGCATTCGTTCGCTGCGGCGCTTTAAGGAAGACGTCCCTGAAGTCCGCTCCGGCATGGAATGCGGCGTCGCCCTCGAAAACTTCAATGACATCAAGGTTGGCGATGTGGTTGAAGCCTACGTCACCGAAAGGGTAACCGAAGAAGCCATCGCCTGAGGCATTCATAGTGCGGAGTGCGTAGGCTATGCCAGTGGGTTTGCTGACGCTTGAGATTCAACTCCCTTATGCTCATTCCCTCAAGGAAAAACGAGCTGTTGTACAGAAACTGCTAGGCCGGCTCCGCTCGCGCTTTAATGTGGCCGTTGCCGAGATGGACCATCAGGAAGCTTGGCAGCGTGCTACTATAAGCGTAGTTTCAGTTTCGAGCAGCCAACCGGTGCTTGAATCCTCCCTGCGTAAAACTCTAGAGGAGGCAGAAAAAATCCTGGGCCAGGATGTTGCCAGCTATGCCCTGGACTTCTTTTAGCGGACGGTGTGTAAGATTGGCCTTTGCCGCCTTTCCGCAGCCTTTACATGAGCGCCGGGGGAATAGACCTGCTGCCAGAGTGCGAGCTTGGCTGGGATCGATTATGGCGGGTGTTCCACACAGGAATGAGCGGCTGGCAGATCAAATCCGCGGAGAAATCGCAGCGATGATCGCTACGGAGTTGGGAGATCCCCGCATAGGATTCGCCACCGTGACTCGCGTCGAGTTGAGCGCCGATCTGCAGCATGCTCGTGTGCGGGTCAGCGTTTTGGGTGATGATTCAGCGCAGCAGGGAACCCTAGCGGGCCTCAGTTCGGCGGCAGGATACATCCGCCGCGAAATCAGCCGCCGGTTGCGGTTGCGCCGCACCCCCCAAATCATGTTCATCCTTGACCACGGACCGGAAGAAGGGATACGGCTGGAAAAGCTGCTGCAGAACCTGCATAAATGAAGGATGGGTTAACGCATTCCTGAGGCCCCGCGCCGGGTTTTGAAAGATCGTGTGAAAACTGCGGCTGCTTGCAACCCATGGCACAAGAAATCTCCGGAGTGCTCGTCGTAGACAAGCCGGCTGGACTGACGTCTCACGACGTCGTCGCTCGAGTCCGGTGCCTTTTGAAGATACAACGTGCCGGGCACTTCGGGACGCTCGATCCATTTGCTACCGGCGTGCTGCCCCTTTCCCTGGGTAAAGCCACGCGCTTTGCGCAGTTCTATTTAAAATCCCGCAAGGCGTACAAAGGTTCCCTCCGCTTCGGGTTCTCTACGGACACTTACGACGCGACCGGAACGCCGGCTTCGGAACCCGTTTCGGCAAGGCCGTCGCTTGAGGACATCGAGCAGGCCCTGCACGGTTTCACCGGCCGCATTCTGCAGACTCCGCCTCCTTTTTCCGCCAAACGGGTCGGCGGGGTGCGAGCCTACCAACTTGCCCGGCTTCACCGGCCAGTCGTTCTGCAGCCGGTAGAGGTGGAAATCTACGCTTTGGAGCTGTTACGGTATGACCGCGTAGAGGGTGTTGCGCAATTCGCGGTGGAGTGCTCCGGCGGGACCTATGTGCGCTCGCTTGCCCATGACATGGGTCTCCAATTGGGCTGCCCTGCTCACCTCGCCAGCTTGCGCCGGACTGCCGTCGCCGAGTTTGACGAGCGCCGCTCGATCACCCTGCCTCATATCGAGGAACTTGCCCTCGGAGGAGACCTCGCAAGGTCGTTGGTTCCTCTTGAATCTCTGCTGCCGGATTGTCCTGAGCTTGTCGTGCGAGGCCGCGAGGAGAAAAGCGTGCGCCATGGCCATCAGTTTGAACTGGGCGGCGTAGCGCGGCCGCAGCGAGGTCTGAAGCTAGGCCAGCCGCCCGTGATAACACTCCTCAAGGTCTTGAACGCAGAGCGCCGCCTGATCGCCGTGGCCCGTCATGTTTCCGGGGGTGTGTATCACCCCGGCTTGGTCGTCAATCAACCTCAGGATCTCTCCTAGCAATCGTGCATCCAGGTTCCCGCCTGACAGTCCGTATTTGCCGGCGGCGGTTGTTACATGGTCTGAGGAACGGCTTTTTTCGTGAGTTTCTTGACGCCGTAACGGACGCAGAGTGTAATAGCTCTTGAATGGTGAGTCGCCTATAACGGCGCCGGCTTTATGCCGTTTTGACGGAGTCTTGATGATTGACATCCACTGCCATCCATTGCCGGAAACCGATGATGGGGCCAAGGATTTTGACGTTGCAGTGGCCATGTTGAAGATGGCGCATGCTGACGGGGTCACCCATGTGGTCGCAACGCCTCATTGCAATTTTCGCTATGCATTTAATGCGGCCGGGAACAAGGCCAAGGCGGCTGAACTCCAGGCTACGATCGGCGCGGCCCCGGAAGTCCTGCTGGGTTGTGACTTCCGCCTCTCCTATGAAAATATCGGCCGTCTGGCCCAAGAACACGCAGCATTTTCCATAAATGGCACGCAATACTTGCTGGTAGAATTCGATGACCATTTTATTCCCGGGCAGATGGACCATGTTTTTTACGACATTCAGGTGGCTGGCTTGACGCCAATTTTGACCCATCCGGAGAGAAACGCCGTTTGCCGCAGAAAACTCCAGCACGTGTATAACTGGGTGGCGCGAGGATGTCTGGTGCAGGTCACGGCGCAGTCCTATACCGGCAGCTTCGGGCCGGAACCGCTCCGCGCAGTCGAGGAGCTGTTAGATCTCAACATGGTGCATTTTGTTGCTTCGGACGCGCACGATGCAAAGCATCGGCCCCCGATACTTTCGGCGGCATACGAGAAGATGATCTCATCCCGCGGGCAGGAGCTTGCGGATCGCCTTTTCACATGCAACCCTGCGGCCGTAATCCACGGCAAACTGTTACCGGCGGCTCCAATGCCGGCATCTCCGGATGGCAGGAAGAAATGGTGGTCGTTCCTGAAGCGGTGAGCGGCTCTCACTCCTCGCGGTCATCTGACCCTGGCACGAAGCCTGTTCCCTATGGTGATGTTTGCCCGCAAAGTTAAGGTAGAGGTGGTTGGCGCCGAGGAGACGCGTCTTTGTCCGCTAGATTGGCTAGACAGCTTTTCGATGAGAAGCTTTACCGGCCGAAGCGCTTTTGACGACACGTTTCCGGCCGGTGACGGGGAATTGGAAGTCGGCTCGCGCGTAGATATTGAGGCGCTCCGAGAGGATATGGAGGGTTGGTTAACAAGAAAATTTGGCGCAGGTAATCCTGTACGCCTGAAGCTCACACCTCGATAACGCCTGAAAGCTCCGCATAAAAAAGCTGTTTTTCTGGGGATTTCTTGCAATTTTGGCGAAAAATCGCTTGACACCGGCTGGCTTATTACATAAAGTGTCACCTAACCGCAATGTGAAGGGTCTCACAAATCTTACTTTTATGAGAGGAGAGTCGATGGCGAAGGCGATGACAAAATCACAGGTGATGGCGCACCTCGCAGAAAAGGCTGGTATTCAGAAGAAAGCTGCAACCGCAGTTCTGGAAGAAATGGTGACTCTGGCAACCAAAGAATGCAAAAGCGGCGGCCAGTTCGTCATTCCGGGTCTCGGTAAAGCGGTCAAGGCAAACCGGAAAGCCCGCATGGGCCGCAATCCCCAAACGGGTGAACCTATCAAGATACCCGCCAAGACCGTGGTAAAGTTCCGTTTGTCAAAATCCTTTAAGGATGCTGTTGTCCCCCCCAAAAAGAAATAGCTGTAACACAGGGCGGCGTGAAGGCCTTCCCTTTCGCCGCCCCGCTCTTTTTTTGCGGCAGCCCCGCGCTGAAGAGCGTAATCGCGTTTCCCCGCCCGCTGCGTCAAAAAGAAGAGGTCCCGCCGGCCAAAATCTTCCCAACAAGGGCCACGCCGCCGGGCGGAGATCGGAGCGAGCTAGGGAGGCGAGGAGCCAAAAGGACTCCGCAAGCCCTGCCGCAGCGCAGCCAGCGCCTCAGGAAACGTCGCGGCGGTCACGGACGCGGCGCGGTATTGTTCAAGGGCCTTCTGCCGCATACCTTCGAGATCATAAATTCGCGCCAGGTAGATGTGCGACCATGTAACTATACGCAGGCTATGCGCCGTAGCCAGCGCCTTCTTGAAATACTCTTCGGCAACATCCGGCTCGCGCGAGTTGCTGGCCGCAACCGCTAAGCCGAACAGGGCGCGCGCATTGTTCGGATCATATTGCTTCAGGACCTGATTGAAAATGATTTTAGCTTGATCGTATTTGCTGAGATAAATGAGATTGTCACCCTGGTCAAGAAGCTGAGTTTCCGCGCTCAACGGAACGGAGTCTTTGGCCTGAGACGCAGGCTTCAGGCCAGCGAATTTAAGGGATGCCATCTGCTTTTCCATCTTCCCCACAGAGATACCCTGGATCAATTGCTGGTAATAGACGCTGATGGGCGTCTCCTGTTTTTCGTAAGCGGCAAGCGCGCTGTAGAAATAGGGAGTCAGGATAAGGCCGTCCGCCAAATCTGCGTTGGCCTGTTGCTGCGCATCGGAAGGCTTATCCATCCGAAGCTCCACCGCGTGGATCAGGCACTCAGTAAGCAGGAACGAAAAATCGCTCTTGAAGTCTTGCCCTAAAAGCGGAGCCTTGCGCGCGATAGCTTCAAGCGCCGCCTTCTGGTGGATTTCTTCCCCATATTTGACCGCCAAAGGATCCAGCAGAAAATGCAGGTACTGGTAGCGGATATTTTTGAACTGCGGCTGCTCCGATGGGGTCGCAACCAGGTAGTAATTGTCGCCATAGATGCGCGCCTGCACCTGATTCGGCGGACCCAATAGGCAAAGATAGATGTGGTAGGTCCTTCCGAGATAGCTCCCGCTTGGAAAGCGCAGATAAGCGTCACTGAGCGCGATCTGCCTTCTGACGGTTCCGGAATAGCGTTCGACGGCGGCTTTGTAGCGCGGCTGGAGTTGAGCGTAAAGGCCTGCGAGATCAGCCTGGCGATAGAATATCCGCACGAGTGGAACAAAATCCCGGATGTCACTGGCGTCCGGAGGCAGGTCTGAGGAGGGGATTGTGAACTTGAATTGCGGCGGGCTTCCGAGAAACAGCGCGAGGGAAACAAACTGCGCGAAGTCCCTGCCAGGGTCGCCTGCGATGCGGTGAGCTGCGTAAAATGCGCGGAGCTGCGTCTCCACCGGAATCTCTTGCTTTGCCAGGTATCCGCGAACCTCCTGCCGCGTATCGTCGCTGGCGCGGACTGAAAGCCCGGTGTCGTAACCGGCCATATTCAGCGCGGCCATAACTGCGAAAACCTGCTCGCTTGAGTTGATCGTGACGCCGGCGCCTGCCTGGGCGCGAGCCTGCGGGGCAAGGGAGGCGAGGGCAACCACAAGACTTGCACCCATGGCGCAGATCGCAAATAGCGTTTTAGGAGTTTTCACGAGAATGGCTGACCTTGAGATCGCGCGGCCGCGCCTGCTAGCCGCGGACGTTGATTTGTCTCAATGCAAGGACAACCCTGCCTGCCGTCGGTCTGCCAAAAGCCATGGCGGGAGCAAACCGGCTGAGATAGATCAGGCGGTCCAGGTTGCGCATTAACTCGGGAGAGTGTTGTCCCGATAAAATTCTATAACTCTTCACCTGACCTTCTGCATCGATGCAAGTCACAACCACCACGGGCGTGACACCGGGGTCAAAATCGAGCGGGGCAAGCGCAAGAACTTGGGGTGGGGTAACAAATGAAAGCGGCACGTCAGACGCATGGCTCACCGGCAGCGCTTCCGATCCCAGGATAAGGCAAAAGCACAGAATGGCGGTAACCAATCCGCCTGTTGCGGGCAGCAACAAGCTCCGGCAGCTGTTGTCCAGGCGCACCAGAGCACGCCTTACCAGGTTGCGATGCAACTCCTGAGACACCCGAACCCTCAGGCGCAGGTCAGCTTCCGGCCTCATCGTCCGCCGCGGCAGTTTGCGAAGATCACCCAGCAGGGCCTCCGCTCTATCCAATTCCTGCTGGCACGGCAGGCAGTAATGAAGGTGATAGCGGATGGAGCGGAGCGTCTCTGGCGAACAGGCCCCGTCTGTATAATCGGAAAAATGCTCCCGGATTTCGAGGCATGACTCAAACATCGCTACACACCTCTGACACTCAGTCTTGCAAGGTTAGACACCCGGCTAATTTTCGCCTCAGAAGATCGCGGCCGCGCTTCAAGCGGCTTTTGACCGTCCCCTCCGCCACACCGACGATCCCGGCGATCTCTTCGTACGAAAGATCCTCTACTTCCCGCAGCAGCACAGTGGTTCGGTAAGGTTCTGCCAAACTGCGAAGCGCGCGCGCGACGATCTCTCCCCGCTCGCTCTGCTCAAGCAGTTCGTAGGGAGTCTGCGGCTGCGTGCAGCCGGGTCCGCCAATAGACCGGTCATCGCATGGCTCATCATCGAGAGAAAAAACCTCGCGCCGCCTGCGCCGGAACCAACTCCTCTTATAGTTCAGCGCTTCGTGCACAGCAATGCGGTATATCCAGGTTTTCAAGCTGCTGTTCTTGTGAAACTGCTTGATGCCCCGGATGATTTTGATGAACACGTTCTGCACCACGTCAGCTGCATCAGATTCATCGCCCAGGATGTGGTATACCATGCTGAGAATCGGGTTGCGGTAGACCGAGAGAAGGTAATCGAATGCTTCCTCAGACCCCGCCTGCAGTTCAGAAACGAGCGCCGCTTCATCTGTCCGGGCCGGTAAAGTTTGGTCAAGTGGTAGCGCCAGTGATCGCGCGATATTTCCCATGAACCCAGCATACCAATTCCGGCACGCCCGCTCAACAGGGTCTGGATTGCTGGGCGACCAACCTTAATCTTCATCTTTCTTCCTTGGTCTTGCGGCCCTCACTTTGCCGCTCTAGCTCCATAACTACCTAGACACCGCCGGCGAGGCCAGCGTTCCTCAAATAGTCTGTATGTCCCGATAGCCGCTAAGAGCGTCCATCAACCATCCGGCTCCCGCTCCGTTTCCGAGGTCTGTGCGGTTCGTGTGGCCGTGGCGGCTCGGGGTGTGAGTTCTAGCGCCGAGTTGCGGCTGCATAGTCCTTGGCAGCACGCACGGTGTTGAAATGAATTCGCACTGTGTCTTCCACTCGCCTTGCATAGCCTCCGGCCAGCGTCACCACCACCGGAATCTTCCGCGAGCGGGCCGCTTCAAAGACCAGCCTGTCCCGGCGCTCAAGCCCATCGAGGCTAAGCCGGAGACCTCCGAGCTGATCTTCGCGGTATGGATCAGCTCCAGCGAGGTAAAAGATGACGTCCGGCTTGAACTGCGCAAGCGATTGGCTCAGGCCTTGCTCGAGAGCGGCTAAGTACCCATCATCCTCAGTCCCATCTTCGAGGTTAATATCCAGAGAGCTTGGCGGCTTTGGGTATGGATAATTTCGTTCCTGATGAATCGAAAACGTGAAAACCGCCGGGTCGCCTTGAAAGATGGCGGCGGTGCCGTTGCCCTGATGCACGTCGCAATCCACGGCCATGGCCCGCAGAATGGCCTTATCGGTTTGCAGGCGGCGAATGGCGGTCGCAACGTCGTGGATGGCGCAAAAGCCCTCCCCGTGATCCGGGAAAGCGTGATGAAATCCGCCCGTGAGATTCACGGCCAACCCCGCCTCAAGAGCCAAGCGCCCCGCCAGAATGGAGCCACCAGCCGCCAGCCACACGGCGCGGACCATTTCCGGAGAATAAGGTATTTCCAGCCGGGCGAGTTCATCGAAGGAAAGCGTGCCGGTTTTCAACTTGTGGATATAGACAGCGTCGTGGACCAGCATTAGGTCTGCGTCCGAGGCGGGATTCGGCTCCACGATGTCCTGCTCTGCAACCACACCCTCCTTTACCAGCTTCTCTTTGGTGAGCCGGTACTTGATGGAAGGAAAGACGTGGCTGCCCAGGTTGAGGTCGTACTGATCAGAGTAAACCAGTTTCACGGCGGTATATCCCTTCAGCGCCTGCCCGGGGGTCCAGTCAAAGTCACGGTTGCTTCTCTTGTAGCACATCTATAATGGCGTCGGCGTTGTCAAGCAGATTTTGGCGACACCACCACACCCACGTGCCGGGCGGGAGGTCAAGGGCGGTCCGGCGCTTTGCGCCGGATCGTTCATCGCAGACC
>JBOGJZ010000303.1:0-1591 GCA_050745645.1 Terriglobia bacterium
CGAAGGATCTCGCAAGTCCTTAAAAATAGCAAAAGCAGATTCTTCCCGACTTCGCCGGGACAGGTCGCTCCGCTCAGAATGACAAGGGCGGAACGTTTTTCAACAAACTGCTAGGATCAACCCAGGCTAGAGCATAAAAACCGGGCAGCACTACTGCCATCTCTGACTTCATCCGGCGGCTAAGTCACTCCAAACTCCGGCAGAACGAATTGACATGCAATACAATGCTGCATTATTGTTAACGTTCAGTACAGAATTCACACAGCGGAGGTTGCCTTGTCGAATCATGCAGAGATAGTCGCGAAAACTCTGGCTGAACTTGGCGTGAACACTGTGTTCGGCTTACCAGGAGGAGAAATTTCCGCCTTTATCGATGCTTGCAGGCGCAAGGGGGTGCGTTTCCTTTTGACCGGGCACGAATCCAGCGCCGCGATTATGGCGCAGGTTCTTGGTCAGATCACCGGTATTCCGGGAGTCTGCGCCGTGACGCTCGGACCTGGCGCCACAAATCTGGCGACGGGCGTAGCGAATGCTTTCCTGGACCGGGCTCCTCTTCTCGCTATCACAGCCCAGATTCCGTCAGCCTCCATTAAAACGATGACGCATCAGCGCCTGGACCTCCATGCGCTCTTCACTCCCATTACGAAGCGCTCGTTCACTGCCGGCGAGGTGGACACTGCTGATCTGGTTCGGGAAAGTTTCGCTCTTGCCGTGGCGCCCCGGCCCGGCCCGGTGCATCTTTCGCTCCCGAGCGACGTAGCATCCGCGGCCTATTCGCCGGTAAAGCAGACGGCGAAGATGCATTCGCAAGTTGAGGAACACGCTCCGTCCAGGCTGGATGCGATTGCAACCAGGATTGCAGCTTCCAGGCGTCCCCTCATTCTGATCGGGCTGGGAACGCCGGTTGCAGCGGCGCCAACCGTCCGGAAATTCGTGGACAAGCTCAGGGCCCCCTTCCTCATCACACCAAAGGCTAAAGGCATACTTCCCGAAGATGATCCTCTGTTTCTGGGCATAGCCTCCGGCATGGCCATTGACGGTGACATTGTAGAGACGATTCGAACGGCTGATGTAATCGTGGGAATCGGCTTCGATCCCGTCGAGTGCGATAAGACCTGGTTTGCGGAAGTTGAAATCGTCTCGATTGATTCAGCGTCCATGGCAGAAGGAGATTACCAACCGATGGAGTCGATTGGAGAGATTTCCACCCTGCTAAAGCAGCTCACGAATTCTATCAAGGAACCCCGGCCTTGGCCGGAGGATATGGTCGCGGCCCGGCGAGAGGCTGCGGCGCGCTCAGCGGGTGCTGCAAAAAACGGTGTTTCACCTCTCAAGCTCATTGAAACCCTTCGCTCGGTTTTCCCGCGTGATGGCATCGTGACCTGCGACGTCGGATCCCACAAGCTGCTGCTGGGCCAATTCTGGCGCACCTACGAGCCTGGAACGTTTTTCATGTCGAACGGACTATCGGGCATGGGTTTTGGCATTCCGGCGGCAGTAGCGGCGCAGCTTGCCCACCCTGATCGCGCGGTAATGGCCATCGCCGGAGACGGCGGGATGCTGATGATGGCTCACGATCTGGTTTTAATCC
>JBOGJZ010000304.1:0-4956 GCA_050745645.1 Terriglobia bacterium
CGAGGCGTGAACGCTTTTCGGCAGGGACGAAGCCAAAAAGATCACGAAATCCACAAAATGACATATTTCACCAATCACCCGGCCGTGGCCTTGGCCAGGATCTGAAATCCAATGGTTGTGGTCCAGCACCCCGGCGTTGATCCGGTAAAGAATCGTAAGCGGTTCACTCCTGCCCTCAAAGAAGCGCTTGCAATCCCTGGCGAAAGGCGAGAAGCGGCGATTGAAGCCCACGCTCAGCACGGCCTGCGATTTAGCATACGTTTCGGCTAGGCGATTCAGTTCGTTTTCGTTGACGCACATGGGCTTCTCAACGAAAACGTGCTTGCCAAGCTCGAGAGCAGATTGAACCAGCGGCGCGTGAAGGTCATGACGCGTCGCGATGAACACCGCGTCAATATCCGGATCGTTGAGAATTTCACTGGCGTCTGTCGTGCAATAGCGAAATCCGAAATCGAGCGCGGCTTTCCTGGCGGAAATGCCGGTTGCATTGGCAAGCCCAACCGGTTTGGCGCCTTCAATTTTTCGCAAAGCAGGAAGAAGCTTGCTCCTGCTAAAAGAACCAGCGCCAATCCAGCCTATATGGATTGCGCCCGGTCTCGCCTTGTTCGGCTGGCGGTGTAATTTATTTCCTGGGAGCAGGACGCGCCCCGGCTCGGAATCCACGCCGCAATGAGTGAGAAGGATGCCAAGGTGCTTATCCTCTTTCTTCCCGGTGAGCAGGTCGTAGGCTTCGCGGGCTTCGTGAATGGCGAAGCGATGAGTGATTAGCGGACGAACGCGCACTTTCTGGCCGGCGAGCAGTTCGAGGAAGGCCTGGAGATTTCTCTTCTCGGTCCAGCGCACAAAGCCGTAGGGATAATCAACGCCTCGCTGTTCGTACACCGGATCATAGCGGCCGGGGCCATAAGACCTCGAGTACCGCACGCGCAATTCTTTCCCATAATAGGTTTCGCGTGGAATGTCCGCGCGCACGTCCCCGACAATCACCACCACGCCCCGGTCACGCGCGAGACGGCCGGCTGTCTCAACGGGCTCTGACGATCGCGTGCTGGCGGTGATGATGACCGCATCCATTCCCTGGCCCCGGTTCACGGATTCGGCCCACGGGTTTTCTTGCCAGCGGCTGTTTTCGCATACAAAATTGGCTCCGAGCTTGATCGCCAGCGCGGCCCGGTCATGATCAGGGTCAAGGCCCCATACGACGCACCCTGCCGCCTGGAGAATCTGAGAGACGAACTGTCCGACCAGCCCGAGTCCAATGACGGCCACTCGCTCGCCCAGCTTGACTTCCGCGACACGCACAGCCTGCAGGGCTATTGAACCCACAGCGGCTGCCGATGCCTCATCAAAATCAACTCCGGGAGGAACTTTTGTGCACAGGTTTTTGGGAACCCAGTTGATTTCAGCGTGGCTGGCGTAACCCGCCCCAGCACAAGCTACCCGGTCACCGATCGCAAATTCTCCCGCTTCAGCTCCCACCTCCAAAACCACACCCGCAGCGCTGTAACCCAGCGCAACAGCCGTTTGCAAACGAGCGCGGACCGTGGCCACCGTGTCCCGGAGGCCGGCTGTCCTGAAGTGGCGATGAACCCTCGCAACCAAGTCGGGGCGCTCAAGAGCCTTCCCGAAAAGCGTCTTCGCGCCCAAAGCAACCATCGCACGTTCCGTCCCACAACTGATCAGCGAGGCGGCGGTTTTCACGAGGATGCCCCCTGGCAAGCAGCGCGGAGGCGGCACTTCCTCCACTCTCACGACGTGAGAACTAAGGTCCTGGAAAGCTTGCTTCATGTTTTACCTCAAGCGGCCCTGCCTTTTCGGGCTGCCCCACGAGACTATAATTCTGCGCACGCTTTTTTGCCGGATGATTTCCGGAGAGCAATCCAGGCGGAAGCAAGGGGATTAGCCCGGAGAATTCTTCGTATTGGAAGTAACTCGCCAGCAACCAGACGGCCGAACCGGCGGCAAAAATGACGAGAAGAACACGGCTCCCGGTAGTCCGAAAAACAATCAGCGAACCCAGCGAAAGGAAACCGGCCATCGCGTACAGCATCAGCGCAGCCCTTCGAGGGGACGGCCGTTTCGCAAGCAGCCGGTGATGGAAGTGATTCCGGTCTCCCGCGAACAACGGCCGCCTGGTCAAAAGCCTCCGAACTACGGTGGCTGAAATCTCAAGTAACGGGAGAGCAAAAACCACAAAGGGAACGGATGCGGTGAATGGCGCCGGTCTGCACTGTGCGGCGAGCACCGCCAGCGCAGCCAGAAAAAAGCCCAGGAACAAGCTGCCTGTATCGCCAAGATAGATTCTTGCGGGCGCAAAATTGAACCGCAAAAACCCGGCAAGAGCGCCGCACAAAGTAACGGTCAGAGCGCCTATCAGGAGGCTGCCTTCCGCGATTGCGACTACAAATAAACTTGCGGCAATAATGCACGCAACGCCTGTGGCAAGGCCGTCGAGACCGTCCATCATATTAAAGGCGTTACACACTGCCACAATCCACAGCACGGTGATGAAAAAGCTGACCCCCAGGCTGTGGATGACCGTTCCGAAAATTGGCGTCGCTGTAATGCGAATACCTGCGCACCAAACCACACTTGCCGCAACTATCTCTACGCTGAATTTCTGGAAAGGAGTCGCGCCGGCAAGGTCATCGAACACGCCCAGCGCAAGCACTCCGCCGGCAGGCACAGCAAGCTGAATCAGGAGCAGCCATCCGGTCTTGAAAGATTCTTCAACGGCCGGCGAGATTAGTCTCGCTATCATCCACGCGGCGAGCAAGGCGCCTGCAATTGCTAACCCGCCCAGCCGCGGAATACCGGGCGTCCGCCGCCCATCGGCGAGACCCTTCCCGTAGGCTTGCAGCCGTTGACCTAAAACCTTGACCACAGGCGTCAGCAGGTATGAAAGGAGCGCGGAAAGCAAGAACAGCCCGATGTAGCCTTTCATGCTCTGTCAGGACCGGTCATTTTCCGATGGGACAGCAGGGAGCAGATTGCAAGCGCTCGTGGCGCTTTCTGATAAACAGCGGACTCTTGAGGCGATTAGCTCGTTTAAAAACTGCATATAATCTGCGGCCTGGCGCCGTCTTGTGTATTTTGCTAACACCGCCCGCCTTCCATTTGCGCCGAGGCAGCGGGCAAGTTCAGGACTTTTCTGTAGCAGCATCACTGCATCGGCCAGGGCGACGGCATCCCCAGGCGGCGTGGCGATTCCGGCTTTCGCTTCGAGCAGCAGTTGTCTCGCTTCACCTTCCGCATTCAAGATCGCTGGTTTCGACGCAGCCATGGCCTCGAAAATTTTGGAGGGAATCGCGGTTCGAAAAACCTCGCTTCGACGCAACGGAACGAGGCACGCGTCGGACATCGCCAGCAGGCCAGGAATACTTTCCCTGGGCTGCTTGTTGAGGCACAGAAGATTTCGTAATCCGAGATCGAGCGCTCGCCGCGCGATCTTTTCACGTTCCGCTCCTTCCCCAACGAGGAGGAAAATTATGTCCCGGCAGCTTCGCAATCGTGCGGCGGCATCCACAATAGTTTCCAGCCCCTGGGCCATTCCAAGGGTCCCGCAGTACATAGCTATAAACTTTCCTGCCAAATTGTATTCCGCTCTCAATTCTCTCCGTGCTCGTTGTGCCTGAGGCGACTCAGGTGCAGGACAAAAATCCTCCGGCACGCCATTCTGAATCACCGCAACTCTGCTCGCTGGGATACCCAGGGCAGCGAGCGCATTTCGCTTCCATTCGCCGTCCACTACAATCCTGTCCGCATGGTGATACAGAAATCCGGCGAGGCATTCGAGCGCGCGATAAAGGAGGGAATGCTGAGAGGCAACCCCCACCGCCTCAAGAGATTCAGGCCAAAGGTCCCGCACTTCGAGAACAAACGGAAGCCGTTGCGCGCGGGCCGCCACATATCCAGCCGCCCCCACCAGCAGTTGTGGCGAGGTGGCAATCACGACGTCATGATTCCGGCTAATCCACGGTCCGGCTGCCGCAGCCGAGAGCGCGAAGGAAAGGTAATTGGCGGAACGCTTCCATAGTTTCCGGTTCGCGGCCGGGTAGAGCCATGTTCGATAAACCCTTACACCGCCGTGGCTTTCACGCCTGAAACCTTTGCGCCAGGCCCGGAGATAGTCCGGGTGAATCACGCCTTCAGGATGATTGGGAAAACCGGTCAAGACGCTGACATCATGCCCGGCGCGACGCCATTCGCGTGATAATTCAAACGCGCGCACCGCCGGAGCGCAGACCTCAGGCGGAAAGTACTGGCAGACGTAAAGAATTCTCAAGGAATAAACTTCACCCGCTTGTTATGCCAAAGGCAGTGTGAACTGATTGATTTGAATCGATTGAGCGCCGTTATTTTTGCGGAACGTTACAGGACCGCCATCAGCGGGCACAAAACCATAAATCATGAAGACAGGCAGCAACCCTTCTAGAGACCAATGAACCGTGGAGCGCCTTTGGCGAAGGCCGAATTCCGGCGAATACCAACTTTGCCGAAGCCTCACGTCGCCTTCACCGGCAACCATCAGCCAGTAAGAATAGCTTCCAAACCGGATGAGCCGGCGGCGTGTTATATCGCCGTTTCTTTCGGGCCGCTCATCGCAAGGCTCGATGACGACGCCGGGATGGAAGTGGATGAATGATTCGATCCGGTGACGCCCCTTTCCGCGCAGGGAATCCACAACCAGCCAGGAGCGCTGTGGAATGTGGTATATAGTTCGGCGGTGGACGACCCCAGGAGCCTGGCATCCAGAGTATTCCGCGCGCACGAAACGGCATCCGGCGAGGACGCCTGATTCAATCGCGCCGATCTTCGGCCGGCGTCCAACCCGAAAGCTAGCCCAGATTTCAGCCTGGTCCTTTCCATCTACGCGGACCGTGTTGTGCGCTGCCGTAGAGCGCTCGTAGTGGCGATCCTCGCCACGCTCGTAGGTGCTCACGCCTGTATCGACGA